>JAIEPX010000003.1 GCA_019748175.1 Gammaproteobacteria bacterium | reverse complement strand
CTCTCCCCTAAAACCCCTCATCGTGAAAGGAAGCTCTTCTAAGGCCCTGAATGCAAATGATTTGCCTTGGCGGAACCGCTGATGTGAGCACAGCATCTCCCGTTTATATATTTTGGGTGTTTTGGTCACTTAATGCCTGTATTCATAACTGTTGATTATAAAACCGGGAGATGCTTCCTTTTTTATATTTAGGGGGGAGAATCACGATTCTCTCCCCTAAAACCCCTCATCGTGAAAGGAAGCTCTTCTAAGGCCCTGAATGCAAATGATTTGCCTTGGCGGAACCACTGATGTGAGCAATATCCTAGGAATAAAATACCCTGTCAATAAAATTTCATACACTCTATGCTGAATCCTTATTCAATAGGGAATGTATGAAATTATGCACCTTAAAGACCTGGACAAAAATATTTATTTCTACATTTTGAGCTTTCTTACCATTCAAGAGTTAGGTCGACTTGCGCAAACTGATAAATTTAATAGAACTCAAAGTCAACATGATAACGTGTGGCGCCCTCTATTTATTCGCGATTACCATACCATGACATTTTACGATGGAAATCGATTCACAAAAATATGTTCCCATTTCAAGAATGCTTATCATGATAAATTACCACTTTTACCACTAATACAAGCTCAACATCTTTCTGAATTGGCAAGACAAATGGTGCTGCTTTCACATTTATTTCCGAAGCCGCAACTTGAACATAAAAAACAGGTTAAACATGTTTGGTATGGTTCTTGCGATTTTGGAGAATCAATTACTCGGGCCAACGGAGTTAGACATACTTATTTGAGAATCAAATCAGACTGTAGAAGTGATCGAGAGTCCGATCAAAGAAAAGCAAAAAAAGCACGGGCGGTGCTCAATACTTCTAAAGAACATACTCCAACCCTCGAACATGAAGACAATGAACCATTTAGATTCATTTACAAAAAATAAGAAGCTATTCGAACCATCCGGTTTGACACAGATTTCGAATTTTGTCATAGTAAATGCTGTGTTTACAAGGATGTGTGTGCGATGAAAGAAGGTGTATACGAATTACACGAGCAAAATTTGCCTGATTTAGATTTGTGTATTAAGTTTGCAGGCTTATTAATTGATATGGTGAAGCGTGTAAAAGCTAATCGATTAGATCCAAGAAAAAAAGAACTACAACCAAGTCACGGACCTAGTGAATATTTCATACATACAAATGATCTGAAACAATTCTTTAAACATTGTCATGAACCCATTACCATTTATGTGCCTTTAAGCGTAGGACAACCGTACCATGAAGGTGCCTCTGCAGCTTCACAAGTCGCTTGCTTACAAAATTTACGGGATGGCTATGAATATTGGATTCAAGAACAATTATCTAAAGAAGCAATATCACCTAAAAAAATTACGTTGAAATGGGATGCTGTATTGATTGATGCTGAAGTTACTCAAGCATTAAATAAAATTGATTCGGTCGAAATTGATCTTAATATGTCCAACGGACAATGTAATTTACTTTTACAAGATGAAAGATTAACGACCCATGAGAGTGAATTCATCGAAAAAGGTCGTGAACTGGAAAGAACATATTATCAATTATTCAGCAAGAATGAAAAATTCGAACAAAAAGACGTTGATATCTTACTCCGAATGAGAAGGTCTGCTACCGTTCGTTGGGCCACTTTGAAACATCATTATAAAGACCCTACGGTGATGCAAATTGTTAACAAACTAGAGCAAGCTTTTAAATTAGGGGCCCGAGCTATTAACAATCGAAAACCTGGCGATAAAAAATTTCCGACTGAAATTGAAAAATTATACGAAAGTGGAACTTTTAAAAATTGGTCATTAGATGTTAAAGTCAATGACCTTGCCTACGTTCTTATTGAAGACGTAATGATCCATTGTAAAATATTACCCAAAACAGTCCCTGGCGAAACAAAAACCGTTGCTATGATGTATCCTGGTCCTCTCAGCATGCTATTAGACACAGGTAAAAACATACTCTCTTGTGTATGTAGAGAACTCGACATTAAAGATTCTGTATCTAACGTCTCATGCGTTTATTTACAAGCAGAAAAAGTTAATCCAAGAGAGGCACAACAAGATAAATCAGCTGCATTATTTTCCGGAAAATTAACCGGTGATAACTCTCGACTTCTACCGCTTCAGGATACATCAATTGCACGAATGAAATTTATTAACTCAGCGGTACCAAAAGATAGAGGTGATAAATTTGTCATTGAAGCTATGAAAGCCACTTTGAATGATGAAAAAAAGCGCGACGCAGAAAAGCAATCTACTTTTGAGTTAGGACCCTATGCCAATTTTTTAAATAATTTCATGGATGAATACAAACATTATGATGAACTGATATTACAATTATGTTTGGATGCAAAACTTTCATGGGATCCCATAAGTCCAATCTTTACAATTCATAGATTTTTTACTGGTTTTTTTAATAAACAATCATCTAATCGGTCTACATCTCAACAAACAATGTCTATAAGTGGTTCCTTTTTTGAGCATAATAGTCATCATGATGATTCATTAATTCTTAAATTAGAGACACTAGCACACAGATATCAAGACACCGCCACTAAAGAAAAACGAAAACTATATCTAATTAAAACAGCCTGTAGACTCATCTGTTCTGCCGTGGAATTTCAGAATGAAGAGGGCGAAGAAGAAGCGCAGTCTCAAACGAGAAAAAGGTCTAAATCAGTGTCTTTAAGTTTTTTTCCTATGAACAGTCCGGCCGTTGGTGACGAAGAAGAGGGGCAAGAATTTATGGTCCCCGTAGTACGGCCCGCTAGCCAGCAACTCCCTCTACTCGGATGTTTTTTTTATATTCAAAAAATTATTGAGCTACTCGATAATGACATCACTTTACTCAATAATTTCAGATATTATCCGCACCCAATACCTGTAGCTGATTATCACTCTACGGCAAGTTCTCAATATAGTGGTTCTGTTCCCCTATCTCAAAGTAAATAGGTATTTTTTACGGTATCTTTCCCTATTCGTTTTCCTATATAGTCATCTCATCCAATGGTGATCCTAACCATTGAGGGAGGGGTGAACGCGTTGTATGTTAGCTAGCAAGTGCACTTAAGTCTCGGCATGTGTGTGGTTAATGAGGATAAGGGGGCATTTATGCCCCCTGACCTCTGTATGACGGCGTAGCGTCTTGAGTTGTGAGAGGTTTCCTTCAATTCCTTCTTTTTCAAAATGAAAGCCGACCTTATAATATCCAAATTTCATTATTGTGCTTTATGGGTATTTTTAGAATTTTACAAAAACGACTAAGTGCTAGATCTGATTGAAATTCAACAACATTTGATTTAACTCAATTTCCAAAACTGCGTAACCTCTCTCAACTCAAGACGCGACGCCTATTTAGTGAAGTTGTAAAACCTGCCTGAGACCAGACAGGTTATACTTATTTATACATCTAAAACAATCACAACAAATTATACACCACCTTTTGCCATTGCAGCTTTGGAAGCGGCAAGTTCTTCAATAAATGGGGTGAATCTCTCAGCTGTTTTTGAGTTAGTGTTCTTAGTTTTAAATTTATCAATTAGACTTGCAACACTGTTATTATATTGAACTGCCTTTGTATCAGCCTCCCCACTTAATTGCGCTTTAAGCTGAGTAGCCAATTGTTTGTTCTGATCAGTCTTTTGATTTTGAGGAACATCAACTTTATAGTGTGCTATCAATGGTGTCACAATAGCGGCAATAACATCTACTGCAATTATAGCGATCGATGCTGGCGTAAAGTCCTTTTGAGTACCTAGTTGTACTGCAAGTGCTGAAATTCCAAGTCCTAGTGCAGATAAAAGAGCCGGTACTTTTTTATTACTGGAATTCTCTGCAGCTTTGTCCAACACATCTAAAAGTCCATCGATATTACCTTGTAAAGATTTCAATTGATCATTAGAGAAAACATCTTTACCATAATTTTTCAGTAACACATCTGATAGATCTTTAAGTGCAGAAAACATATCGGTACTCTTTGCTTTCTCAACATCTTTTGAATCAGCTGTTGATTTCACTGTTTGTAACAAATTGTTTAAATAATTTAACTTTTGATCATCCGTTGGGGTGACCGGTGCAGGAATTTGATTCACTGATGTGACCATTGCAGCAATCAGATTGGAAGCTGAAATATTTGGTAGGTCACCCAGTTTTACATTCATTTTGCCCACAGTGTTTAAAGCTATTTCAGCACGAGAACGTAATAACTTTAGATGATCATCATCCATTGAACCAGGTTTATTAATTGCTGCTGTAACTTTCGCTGCGAGCTCATTTGAGGCTAGCACTGCTGCATCTCTAGCTTGAACCCCTGTTGCCGCTGGTTGCTGTTCAAGTAGATTTTTTGCTGCATCTAATGCCAAATCTGGAATAATCTCTGTTGTATCAATGCTGATAGGACCAGCAATGGTTTTGATTTCTGCTTTGACAACATACCCTTGCAATGAATTTTTAATTACTTCTGATGCTGCCAAATTGACCATATTTAATTGATTGAATACAAATTCAGCAATTGCATCAGCAATTTCGTCTGCACGCGGGGAAAATACAGCATTTGCCGCATTCGCATTATCAGGTGGAACTGATAGAGCAGCATTCAAACTAGGAGCTCTGGTGTAGGTCCTTAGGATATTCTTTGAAGTAGCCAAAGTTCCAGCGGGTGTGTTAATCAATAAATCGATTACTGCTGGATCATCAAATGCCAGCAAATAATGATCTTTAGCTCGATCAGCAGCCAAAGCAAATACGCGAGCTTTCTCCAAATTAATAGAATCTTGAAAATTAACCCCCATTTTCGCACTTATAAATTCTTTAGCGGCAGGTAAGATTTTTTCAGCATAATTACTATTAAGTATCCCTTTGACTAAATTATGAATAATCGATCCTTGATCGTTTATTTTGACTCGATTACTGTTAGGACCATTACCTAATTCGATTTCTGCTTTTTTTGTTGTCGCAGCATAATTTTCTTGCGGACCGCCTGCGGCAGGAGGTACTGCTACATAACCCAAACCTTGTATTACTGGGTCAATTGGATTCACTCTTAAAACATTTATCACATTTCCTTGATTCATTCGCTTAGTTAATGCTTCGATTAACGCTATACGACTTGCCTGATAATTTTCATAACTCACATAAACCTTACCATCACTACCTTTAATACTACCGTCAACGTTCCTAGCAAATTCATCTGCTCCGGCAGGAGAACCATCAGCTTTTACAACATTTCCCGCTGCACTTAATTTATTTCCTAGTGTAATACTCTTCTTATTTTGTTCTGGATCAACAACAGCTTTCGTTACCAATTTACCAAAATAATGTGTCGCTTCAATTAAAGCTTTCTCTTGAGTAACGGACATTTCAGGATAATTTTTCATATTACAATTCCTCATAATTAGTTAATTTATGCACACATAGCAGTATGTATTTTATGTCTCGAACTTATAGACACATTTTTTGTCTTATATATTCGTGACACAACTAAAAATTAAAGGATGAAGCAAAATATGAAAATCCGTAAAATTACTCACGAACTGGATGACCGCACCATTTTTATTCTTTTTTTAAGAAACATTTCCCCATAATCTCTAATCGAGATATTATATGATCTCTATTTATTAATTTTATGATATTCTGCTTTAAAACTTCACAACATTATTCAGTTAATAAGCTTTGTAATCATTACAACTATAAAATCATGTATAAAAAAATTCCCAACCAAATGTTACTTTGGTGCATTTAGTTAGATTAAAAGACGGAAGACACAGTCCAACTCTACGTTAGCATACAGACTCTATTATCTACCACTCCGTTTCACTATTATTTGTTTCTTCTTTTCCTAGCAAACGCAAATCCAAATTAACAGCAAAAAGAATGCGAAATAAGGTTTCAATCCTAGTCCCTTCAGGATGAGTCTCAAAGTGTGAAATTGTTTGCTGCTTCAATCCCACTAGATCTGCAACTTCTGCTTGGCTTAATTTTAATTTTATACGGCGATCAATCACACAGATCGCTAATACTTTTGGCGATATAATAAGCTTCTTTCGTTTCTCCATCATTTTGACTTACCCGCCACAGGGGGTAAAATATAATTTACCCCCTGTGGCGGGTAAGTCTCAATAAAATAATAAACTGGATATTGTGGGAACATATACTATAATTAAATTAGGTGCCGCTTCTTTATATTAGCACTGAGCACAATCAATCACAGATGCATATTGCCACATGGCGTTTCTTAAGGAGGATGTAAATGAATTTCTGGACTAGTGCTAATGATAAATTGCCCAAGGAGGGTGAACGCGTTCTTGCATGCTCTGTTCCTGGAGATGTATTTTTTGCTCAATATGTTGATGCGAGTAAGTCATGGTACCGTGAGCCAAGAGATAGCACTCTGATAGCTCAATATGTATCATATTGGGCATCAATACCACCAATACCAGAAAAATCGATCTGACCACACTTATCTCTTGATCACTTCATCGTGTACACCCTATGGTGTTAGCCATCACAATTTATCAGACTATATGTCCTAAATATATTGTCTTTGAGAATAAATATGACTAATTAAGGACGCTCCATTCATTTTTATCACGTGCGTGACAATTTTGTCGAAAACCGACTCTTATATCTCTATTTTTTATCGTACGTGATAAAGATCGTGATTTTATGACAGCTCTATTTCTTAGCTTCGCCCTTATCAACCAACCATTTTTCCCAACCTAATTGTTCTATATGAATCATTCCACTAACACTATACTCATATGGCACATCGCAACCGTGATTTTTTTCAACTTCAATATCGACACTACGTACAACATTTTCAGGCGAAATCGAATATAGTCCCTTTATCTTCGGTGAATAGCACTCAAACAATCTTATAGGGCTTATTTTTCGAAAGTAAAGTTTATCTCCTAATTGATAAGATGATTTCTCTAGGCACCTATCCATTTTTGAAATTTTAAGCCATTCACCGGGACAAGGATACTTCCATTCTTTTAGTGATTCACGTTCCAATAGATCAGGGAAAAATCTTTCTGCTATCTTAAATGCTGTTGTCTTTACAGACTCAGCATCAAGAAACTCACCATTAATTTGATTAAACGGTTCTGGACAATCTGATGGATTAATTTCATTTCAAAATAGCGGAATAATTCTATTACGCACACCAGCAGAGGTCACTTTTTGAAGTACAAGTTTTAACTCACCTAGTTGACCATTAGAGGATACACTGTGATTTGAGATAATAAAAATCCAACAACTTATTTCTTGGATCTTATCTTCTATTTCGTTCCAAATTTCAGAGCCTATTGTTTTGTCTAAGGAATAGACCCAAGCATTGATTCCCCGTAATTTTAGTTCAGATCGAAAATTTTCTACAAGCTCTTGATCTGGACCTGCGTAACTAATAAAAATTTGGTGTTGCATCCATTAAATCCCTTTGTATAGAACTAACTTTGCTAATTGAACTCTGAATCAAAAGTATAGTGTAAATTTAGAATATTGGCTTAGCAGTTGAATTTCGTCATAATTTGATTTAACTAAACCACCAAAATAGTGAACCCTCTAACAACTCATGGCACAACCCCGCTTCCATTTTTGCCTAAGAGGTTAGAGCATGCCCAACCCCGAAAATCTATGCTGCAGGTTACTTGGAATTATTTTAGGGGGGGTCAATAGTAAAAGTAAGCCAATTTTCAACTATGCCAGACCCCGAAGATCTACTCTTCGGGGTACTTCGGGGTTATTTTCGAGGTTCAGATTAATATGGACTGATTGGAGACTTAATAAACAATTTTATCTTCTTTTGAAAACCACTCTGCTAAAACAGCTTTAGCTTCAGATTGCATTATTTGTTCTTCGGAGATCTTTCGATCGCCTAAAGGTTTATTCAATTGTTCATAAAAAAAGCGATCGTCGAAACCGATTTCTGCTGCATCATGTTGATTCGCCCCAAAAAATATTTTTTCAATTCGGGCCCAGTAAATAGCGGTCAAACACATCGGGCATGGTTCGCAGCTAGTATAAATTGTACAACCTTCCAAATTAAAGGTATCTAAGTGTCGGCACGCATCACGAATAGCGGTGACTTCAGCGTGAGCTGTAGGATCATTTGTGGAGGGTACGCAATTGTGGCCACGCCCAATTATTTCACCGTCTTTTACAACAACAGCTCCAAAGGGCCCCCCTTCGTTATTTTCAATTCCTAATTTAGCCTGGGCAATGGCTTCCTGCATAAAATTTTTTTCCACGGATTTTTCTCCAAAATAGTGTGTAAGGAAAATATTGAATGATGAAATTAGGCTTATTAAACGTCGAGGTTGACGACATCCAGCGCTTTGCTTTCAATAAACAGGCGTCGTGGCTCTACTTGATCACCCATCAATGTTGTGAAATATTCATCGGCCGCCACTGCATCTTCAATGCGTACTTGCAACATACGACGAGTTTCAGGATCCATTGTGGTTTCCCAAAGCTGATCAGGATTCATTTCACCAAGACCTTTATAACGTTGAACTGCAATGCCTTTACGCGCATCTTGCATCAACCAATCGATCGCATCAGCAAAGGTTTTGATGCCTTGACGTTTTTCACCACGTTGAATAAACGCACTTTCTTCCAGCAGATCTCGCGTTTTTTCAGCAAAGGAACTGAATAGTTGATAATCATGGGATGCAAAAAACTCTTGTCGTAAAGGAAATTGCTGATCAATTCCGTGCGCCGTTATTGTGATTGTTGGATAGTATTGCCCTAATTCGCCTGATTCCTGAACATGAATTTTGTATTGAGCAGTGTTATCGTTATTGTGTGACTTACTCTGCAATAATTCAGATAATTTCTCAGACCATATTTCAACACGATTTTTATCACTTAGCTCTTCAACGTTCAAAGGTAACATCGCAAGCAATTGTTGCAAAATAACTTCAGGATAACGACGATTTAAATATTTTATTTTTCGTTGAATCGAGCGATATTCATTTCCCAATGTTTCCAACGCAGTTCCCGAAATTGGTGGGGAAGTTGCATTGACATACAAACCAGCATCTTCCAATGCAATTTGTTGTAAATATTCAGCCAACGCATCATCGTCTTTTATGTACTGTTCTTGCTTGCCTTTTTTCACTTTATACAGAGGCGGTTGTGCAATATAAATATAACCACGTTGAATAACTTCTACCATTTGTCGATAGAAAAAAGTAAGTAATAACGTACGAATATGAGAACCATCAACATCCGCGTCAGTCATAATAATGATGCGATGATACCGTAATTTATCAGGATTATATTCTTCGCGTCCAATTCCACAACCTAGCGCAGTAATTAGTGTTCCTACTTCTACAGACGAAATCATTTTGTCAAATCGCGCCTTTTCAACATTCAGAATCTTTCCTTTAAGCGGTAAAATCGCTTGATTTTTACGATTTCGCGCCTGTTTTGCAGAGCCGCCAGCAGAATCACCCTCAACAATAAATATCTCTGATAATGCTGGATCTTTTTCTTGGCAATCAGCTAATTTTCCTGGAAGACCTGCGATATCAAGTGCACTTTTTCTACGCGTTAATTCACGTGCTTTTCGTGCAGCTTCGCGTGCACGTGCAGCATCAATAGTTTTATTGATTATATTTTTTGCTTCCATCGGATGTTCAAGCAAATAATGCGTTAAATATTCCGAAAGCAAAGATTCAATAATGGGTTTAATTTCAGATGAAACTAATTTATCTTTTGTTTGAGATGAAAATTTTGGATCGGGTACCTTTACTGAAATTACTGCGGTCAGTCCTTCACGAATATCCTCACCCGTTAAAGCAACTTTTGCACCCTTCATTGATTCAGTAATATAATTATTGATAGATCGTGTAAGACCTGATCTAAATCCCGCTAAATGAGTACCACCGTCTCTTTGTGGAATATTGTTTGTATAACAATAGACCGTTTCTTGATAACTATCGTTCCATTGCATTGCAACTTCGGCTGTAATTCCGTCTTGCTCTTTTTTAAAATAAAGAATGTCGTTATTAACTGCTGTTTTATTTTTGTTCAGCATCTTGATGAATTCTTTCAATCCACCATCATAAAGAAAAATATCACCTTTTCCAGTGCGTTCATCATATAATGAAATTCGTAATCCAGAATTTAATACGGCTAATTCGCGTAATCTTCGCGCAAGAATATCATAATTATATTCAAGAACATTGTTGAAAATTTTGTCACTGGGTTTAAAAGTAATTTCTGTTCCAGTTAAATCTGTATCACCTATAGCTTTTAAAGACTCTTCAGGAACCCCTAAGTGATAAGTCTGTACATGAACTTTTCCAAGTTGACGAATTTTGAGTTTTAAATATTCAGAAAGTGCATTAACAACAGAGACACCAACGCCATGCAAACCGCCCGACACTTTATACGAATCGCTATCGAATTTACCACCCGCATGGAGTATGGTCATAACAACTTCAGCTGATGATCGTTTCTCTTCCTCGTGAATACCTACAGGAATGCCTCGTCCATTATCTTTAACAGTGATTGAGTTATCGGAGTGAATAATAACATCGACTTCGGTGCAATACCCCGCAAGGGCCTCATCAACGGAGTTATCGACAACTTCGTACACCATATGATGTAAACCGGTACCATCATCCGTGTCACCGATGTACATTCCAGGACGCTTACGTACCGCATCTAAACCTTTCAAAACCTTGATTCTAGACTGATCGTAAGTCGCATCGATTTCGTTAATAGACATGCCCAATTTCTCTCAATCAAAAGGACGTATTGTATCAGATTTAGAAAAAAATGACATCCTAGATATTGCATCAGAGCTAGGTTTACACATAATTTTTGAAAATTTGTTTTCTATGATCTGGAGATCGAAGTGTAACGATCACGTCCTTTTTCAGAAGCCACAACATACAAAATAATAGCTATTAACGGCTTTTTTAAACTTAAAAGTAGCATTACTTTAATCAGGCCGCTCGCTATCTTGATCTGAATCTAAAATCCGAAAATATTGTGATTATCGGCATTATTATGTTGAACTAGTTCGTTTAGCGCTTCTAATTGCTCAGTAGTAAGCTTATCCAACAATATATTCAACTTAGTGGCAGATGGCAGTGGTTGTGTCGACCCATCTCTCAGCGGGGTATTTTCCTGCTCAACCATTAATCGTCTATACACTACTTTTGCAGCTTCTGGCAAGACGCCAAGAATTAGTTTAACTTGTTCACCTTCAGTTAACTTAAGCAGCGATACTATCAACTCATCCTTTAATGTTTCATCTATGCTGATATCAAATCTCTCTACAAACTGATTTTGAGCGCCACTATCGTCAATCAGAACCGTATCAGATATCGTCATTGAAGGGTCTGTATCTCCTTTTGCCACTAATTTATTCGACGTGAACCTCAATCTCCCAGCTTTAACATTACGTAAATGATATTCATCGACATCTCTTTCATCTGAGATCAATGAGCTCCCATTCTCTGGTTCCGTTCTCTTCATAACACGCTCCATATACTATTAAAACAATATCAGCAGTAATCACCGAATTTTCGATTCACTTCGACTATTATCCTAGATTCTGCAGTTGGAATCTACTAAGAAGCCCTAATGCACTGAATCTAAAAACTTTCTGAAGCATTTTTTAGTTCACCGTACGTGAGCATAAGCCATTAATCAAACACACCTCAAAAAGTCTTTATCTTGAGCACCTAAAGGACCTCTCGTTACGATTCCAACTGCAGAATCTAGGATTATAGCCATATTAATTAAGATGCTGCACGTGAACATCTAAAATCATTGCCATCATAACTCCTTGTAACAGTGTAATAATCGAATTATTTTTGATACTGGTATCCCAGTAAATATATCGAATTGCTTACAATACTAAACAGCTTCAAATGAGAAAAAAGCGTACACACCATATAATCACCCTAATTATTATACCGTGATTCGCTATACTACACCCAAACCTAGAAGAAGCTCTCTTAGGCGCTGGTCTAAAACAATATGTTCCACGTGAAACATCTAAATGATTGAAAGACAGGTTTCTACTCAATGATAGTTCCACGTTTCACGTGAAACATTTTGGGATTGTGTTGGCCTGATAATAATGATTCAAAAAGTCTAAAATCTGTACCCGTAATATAGACTTGCGCTGAGATGTTATTCAATAAATCACCGACTATCTTAAGCTTAGCTTGATCAAGCTCTGCAGGCAGGTCATCTATCAAATAGATTGCAGATTTTTGTGTTTGTTGATGTAGTAAACATCCTTGCGCTAAACGCAAAGCATAAATGAGAGATTTGTGTTGTCCTTGTGAAAGAGTGTCTTTGACCGGCATTTCATTTGAAGTTAAGAGTATCTCAGCCCGGTGAGGGCCTTGTTGCGTATAGCCTAGTTCAAGATCGCGATGAATGTTACGTTTCAGTACTTCTTCTAGTATAGAGTCGTGTGACCAACCCCTATAGTAATCCAATGTAACGGGTACCTCTGGTAACAATGAAGAAGCTAAGGAATTGAAAATGGGAGTTAATTGTTTAATGTACTGAGCTCGCGATAGATCAAGATGTTCAGCAACGACACAGAGTTCATTATTCCAAATTGCGACTTGATCTGAATGCAATCGCTGTCTTAACACCACATTACGTTGTTTAATTGCTCGTTGAGCACGTTGCCAATGACTAAAGAATAGATGTTCCACGTGAAACAATCCCCAGTCAATAAACTGTCGGCGTAATTTGGGGCCTTCGTTAATTAAGCTATGGCCATCAGGGTAGAGCAATTGTATTGGCAATAATTCAGCTATCTCTATAATGCTACTAACTGAATTACCCGCAATTTTAATTGTCGTTTGTCCATTGCGCTGCTTAGAAAGCCCAACGGGTGTTTCACCGGAAGACATTGAGATTTTAGCGTGAAGTTGAAACTGTGACTGTTCATGCTCTATTAAACGAGAGGTAAGACGCGTGCGAAAAGAGCGCCCGAGGGCCAATAAATGAATCGCTTCTAAAAAGCTGGTTTTGCCACTGCCATTAGGCCCACAGAAGAGATTGATCTTAGGCCCAGGGGCTATGTCTACTGACGCAAGATTACGCAGATTCTGTATAGTAATGTGCGACAGGCTGGTCATAATATTCAGGCTAACTAGAGACGAAGCGGCATGATCACAAACGCACTATACGCTCTGTCAGTTTGCTCCTGAACCAAGACACCCGTTTCATTGTCAGTAAAACTCAGAACTACGTTATCATTGCTGATGGTATTAAGCACATCGATAATATAATCCACATTAAAACCTAGCTCACAGGTCGGAGATTGGTAATCAATGGTCATCTCTTCTTCAGCTTCTTCTTGTTCAGGATTATTGGCCTGTATTTGAAGCACATCATTCTCTAAATGAAAACGAACACCGCGAAATTTTTCATTGGTCAAGACTGAAGCTCGTTGTAAGGTTTGTTTCAGGGAATGTCGATCTAAAATAACATGTTTATCGCTGTTCTTAGGAACCACGCGCTCATAGCTCGGGAAGCTTCCATCAATTAATTTCGAAATAAACGTAAAGTTAGGGCTTTCTACCCGGATATGATTTGCACTAACACCTACGGTAACATCGCCTGCATTACCTGAAATCAATCGTAAAAGTTCATGAACGCCTTTGTAGGGCAACAGCGCTTGCGCCGTTGCAGCCGAATCAGAATACGTTAAAGAATTTAACGCTAATCGATGTCCGTCGGTTGCAACCGTACGAATATTGCCACCTTTAACTTCCAACAACATTCCATTCAAGTAGTAGCGTACGTCCTGTTGTGCCATCGCAAAATGGGTACGTTGAATTAAATAATGTAAATCAGAATGCGGTAGTTTGATTTCAACCGTACTAGGATCTGCCTGAATAAACGGAAATTCTTCAGCCGGCAGAGTAGAAAGTGAAAAACGACTTCTTCCTGATTTAATCAATAATCGATCTTTTTCAAACTCTAGCGTTATCGTCGCTTCATCTGGCAAGGTTTTGCAGATATCTAAAAGTTTACGACCTGGAACTGTAATTTCTTTATTACCAGGTTGTTTGGATTGCAGGGTAGTGCGCCCAATCAGTTCGACCTCTAAATCAGTACCTGTAACGGACAGCTGATCATCACTGAAACGCAATAAGACGTTCGCCAAAATAGGTAATGTTTGACGACGCTCAACTACACCGATGGCGAGTTGAAGTGGAGTAAGCAGCTCTTCGCGTTGCAATGTAAATTTCATGATCCTTATCCTTCCATTAAGTTATGTTGACAAAATACGTAAAAGATTCAAATAGTCCTCTTTAATATCTACTTCAGTTGCAATTAATTCTTTGATCTTGCGTGTCGCGTGTAAAACGGTGGTATGATCACGCCCCCCAAAAGCATCACCAATCTCCGGTAAACTGTGGGTTGTTAATTCCTTTGCAAGCGTCATCGCAATTTGTCGGGCACGCGCCAAAAAGCGATTGCGGCGTTTAGACAGCAACTCATTGACTTTAATTTTATAATAAGTGGCTACTATTTTCTGAATATTTTCTATTGAAATTAATTTAGCCTGTACTGCCAATAGATCTTTCAACGCTTCTCTAGTAAAATCTAGCGTAATGGGTTGGCCAGTAAAATGGGCATTCGCGATCACGCGTTTCAAAGCACCTTCCAATTCACGCACATTTGACTGCACACGTTTGGCAATAAAAAATGCCACTTCATTCGGCAGCAGAACACGCGATTGCTCAGCTTTAGACATTAAAATGGCCACACGCGTTTCCAATTCTGGCGGTTCAATGGCAACAGTCAGCCCCCAACCAAAACGGGATTTAAGTCTTTCTTCTAACCCATTGATTTCTTTGGGATATTTGTCGCAGGTTAAAATAACTTGTTGTCTGCCTTCAACTAATGCATTGAAAGTATGGAAAAATTCTTCTTGAGAACGGTCTTTCCCGGCAAAAAATTGAATATCATCGATCAAAAGAGCATCAGCATTGCGATACCAACGTTTGAAATCGTTCATTAAATTACGTTGCAACGCTTTCACCATATCGGCAACAAAACGCTCAGAATGTAAATAAATTATTTTGGCATCTTTCTTCCGACTTCTAATAAGGTTTCCCACGCAGTGCATTAAGTGGGTTTTTCCAAGCCCTACATCTCCGTAAATTAAGAGCGGATTGTAGGCCGTACCAGGATTCTCCGCTATTTGTACGGCAGCAGCCCGAGCGAGTTGATTCGATTTTCCTTCAACGAAATTATCGAACGTAAAGGCCTCATTGAGCGTACTTTGTGTACTCGCAAACGGGTTGTTGGAATCATTATCTAATACACTAGCATGATGTTGCGGCATGCGCTGGGCTAATTGTGGACTCTCACTAGTCGGCGTACGTACTACTTTCCGGGTACCAATCCCCAAGCAAAGAGACGGCGTCTCTTCAGGACACAATTCTACAATAAGTTCTTTCAATCTATTGTAATAGTTGTCTTTCAGCCATCCTAATACAAATTGATTGGGCGCCAGCACAGACAGCTCGTTGGGCGTTTGTTCTACCTGTAAGGGCTGAATCCATCGTGTAAATTCGATGGGCTTAAGCTCGTTTTCTAATTGAGCCAAACATTGTTGCCACAATTGTGACGACACGGCGCTGTCCTTTTTTGTTGCTGTAAAAACAGCTATTTTATCCCGATTGAAAAAAGTTATCCACAGTTTACTTTGTCAACATCTCCCGGTTAAGTATTTTTGGATGTGTTAGTTACTCAGCGCCCTCTATACAGGGCTGTTGATTTTAACACCGGGAGATGCATCCCCTAAAACCCCTCATCGCGAAAGGAAAACCTTAGCTCTGTAGCTTCGCGTTGAAAACAGTGTCCTAAATGAAATTTGGTTCTAGAGCCCGGCAGCCAACGCATTTCCTTGTGCTTCACTCTCTTAAACTAGTATTATAGGGTATCCAATTTAACGCAGAGAGAATCCAAATATGAACGCAACCGAGATTTTTTCAGAACACGATTTAGCAGCCGTAGAATTACACAATCAAATTCACCCGCGCATTAAAGTACGGCCGGTGTATTACGAGTTAGGTTATAGTCCCAGCCCTAAAATTTACGGACGACAAATTGTTTTAACGCGCGTGCTTGAGATGCTCGAAGAGTTGCCATCACAATATGGGATCTTAATTTATGATGTGTATCGTCCACGTGCTGTTCAAGGTGTTTTATTTGAAGTAATACGCAATGAAGTTCGAAAATTAATGCCACATTTAACAGAAGACGAAAATTTTATTGAAACAAGAAAATATGTATCTTTACCATCTATTGTTGGTAATCCGTATTGCGCACCTCATTTATCGGGTGGTGCCATCGATTTAACTTTAATAAATAGTGCAACTTTTCAAGAATGTAATATGGGCGGTCCATTCGATGATCCCTCAGAAATATCGAATCGTAATTTCTATGAAAAAAAATCTTCTTTAACACAAGAAGAAAAAGAAATTAAAACGCGCCGTGATTTATTGCAAGAATTAATGGAATCCGTTGGATTTACTTCTCATGAGTTTGAATGGTGGCATTACGATTTAGGGGATATTCTCTGGAGTAAAGCAACAGGACAGCCTGAAGCATTTGGACCATTATTCGGTGATAGTGAGTGGCCTGAATAAGTGCAGCAAACTAAAGGTGTCGCGTCTTTAGTTGTGATAGGTTTTTCAATGTTGACCTTGTATTTTAATGATATTGAGCTGGGATTGAGAAGATAAAATTCTGTTGAAACCCCTAGTTTGTAATGCTACTTTGATATGATTTTTATCGATTACGCAAAGTCATTCTTTCAAGGAGCCAAAAAATGCCAATCCAACCCGCGACATTTTTCGATCCAGCCAAAACGTTTGATGATAATGTAGACAATGGTCCGTATTTATCTAATCAATCACAAAGTGCACCTGCAATCGAAAAGGGCCCCGGATATAAATTTCTAGGCCTACAAATTAATTCTCCTTTCGGAATTCCTTCCGGACCTTTGCCCACCAGCCGACATATCATAGGAGCCTTTAAAAGTGGCTTTGACGTGGTTTGCTACAAAACCCAGCGTAGCGTCGCCTTTCCCTGCAATCCCTTTCCTAATGTGGTCTACATTGACGTAGAGGGTGATCTTACACTAGAGAAGGCCACGCACCCTCAAACAGGGCATTTGCACTCAAGTGCTCCCCTCGAAAAACTAACGATAACCAATTCTTTTGGCAACCCCTGTCGCGGCCCTGATTTTTGGGTGGATGACCTTCGAAAAGCCGTCCAAGCTCAAGGCAAAGGGCAGCTGTGTATTGGCAGCGTCGTCGGAACAATTCAAGAAGGCTTTAACGATCATGATTATTTTAAAGATTTTGCAGCCACAGCTTTATTAGCCAAATGCGCAGGTGTTCAAGCTATTGAGCTTAATCTTTCGTGCCCTAATGTCGCGAGCGAAGGTGTCTTGTGTTACACCTACGAAGCAGTTTACCAGGTCTGTAAGCTCACTAAAGAGGCTGTGGGTGATGTACCTTTAATAGCCAAAATGGGCTATTTCACACCTGATCAACAGCCCTTACTAGAAAAAATAGTCCTTGGGACGAGCCCTTATCTTGGAGCGTATTCGGTCATCAACACCCTTCAGGCCGCCATAGTTGACGAGCAAGGCAATCAATTCCTGCCCGGCCCTGGCCGCCTAAAAGCCGGCTGCTGTGGCGCCAGTATCAAGTGGGCAGGCCTTGATATGGTTAAACGCCTCGCTGCGTTGCGTGAAAAACACCGCTTAAATTTTGATATCATGGGCGTCGGGGGTGTTATGACTCCGGAACATTTTCTCGAATACAGAAACGCCGGCGCTGATGTCGTCCAATCCGCCACTGCAGTAATGTGGAACGATAGGCTTGCACAGCAAATCAAAACCACTTTATAAATTACAAATTCTTTTTCGAAAAATGATGTTAGAAAAAACCGATATTTATTTCACAATAAAACATATTAATTTGATTTAGAATTAGAATGCATTTGATTTTCAAGCGTATCATCAGTACTGACTGGTGAATTCTCTTCAGCCTTCGCTCGCTTCGGAGAGCTTTCACCTGATGATGTAGCGCAGATAGGGTTATCACCCCTCGCCTTCTCTTTAATAGCAGCATTTGCAGCTGCTTTTTGATCCGCGAGATCGTAATATTTCTCATCAACATGCCAATTACTACGAATATTCAGAAAGGTTTGACGTGAGTTCGCGATTAGTATTTCAGCATCATTATTATTAAGAGAAGTCCACCCAATTGATAAACGCTCGATATCAGATAGCGCCAATGCCATTGCCATCTCTGGACTACCACCCACATTTGTGCTGTTCAACACGAGAGATTTGATGTGCTTTAAGCCTTTAGCTAACAGGATTGCACCTTGGTTTCCAATATTATTTCCCTCAAGATTCAACCGTGTAACGTAAGGGTTCGTATTTAATAATTCGATTAATACGGGTAAATCTGAATCAAGCAAACCGGAGTCCCCAATACTATTTTTATCAGGAGAGGCTTTCGCAATAAGCTCTGCGACATTATCTGATATTCGAGTTCCTCGATAACCAATTTTTTTCATCACTTCCCCCTTCTATAAATTTAATAGTATTCTATCAAATTTTTAATGTTTTTTGAAGCCCCCAGACCTCTCATCACCTGGGTTCATATTCTTAGGTTCATCACCTTTTGGTTCCTCCTTATGGCGTTTAGTCCAGCTAGGAGTCACCATAGGTTCTGATTTAGGACTTGGAGGAGATTTTTCGTCTGGCTGAGCACTCAATAATAAACTCAAAAAATCACTAGCATCCTGTTTATCGTCCTTAATTGCATTGTTCTGAAATTTTTCTAACAGTGCATCAATTATCTTAAAATCAAAGATCAAATTTTGTTCTTGAAATACTTCTTGAAAATTTTTAGCTATCATTTTTACATTGTTTAAAATATCTACACTTTCTGATGAAGAAAATCTTTCAAATCGATCCGGCTCCGATTGTAGTAAAGCAATAAAGTTTACTGCTGTCTGAAGAGCATGATGTATCATCTCCACTTCACCCGTACGATAATTTAATTGACTGATATTCTGCGGTGCGAGTATCTTCAATCGTTCAAGTAACGATTTAGATGTAGCCAATTCACACACTGTATTAAATCGAGCCTTATCAGATCCTTTAAGTACTTGCGTACAATTTAAAAGTTGATATTGTCTGTAAAAAGACTCTACTAAAGGATTAGTTGAAACCCACTGAGCTACATTAATATCTTTAAATGATAGCCCGGATTCAACTAATCTGCGACAAAATTGGTTCTGTAATTCAACTGGTTGTATACTGTTCGTCAAAGCTAATTTTTCTAGAAAATACAGGTGATCATCAAGTCTAAGTACGCCAAAAAATCGAATTTCTTGTTTTATTTGTTCTATTAATTTTAAGAATGATGTACTAATATCAGTTTTATCGAGCCTTATGCCCTTTAGCCATTCTTTAGTGTTTTTTAAAGGTTGCGCCAACATCAAACCATGATGTCGCAATGGAAACACCTGCACTGGAGTTTCATTACAACGCAATTGATAATAAGTCGATCTACCTTGAGGGTTTGAACTTTCCAGTGCTTTTCTAATGACCTCCGTTCCAGTGCGTTCAAGCGTGAGATCTTTCCAATAATGGCTGCTATATGCGGTCATGATCATATCGTCAATACGACCTAACTCTCTTAATCGATAGTTATCAGCCGTCATATCCATGATCTTCTTCATAAGTGGATTATATTTTGTACAAATAAATGAATCATTGCCAGGTATGGGCTGAACATGACCGGCTTCTCCTTGTATCACATCAAACATTTCAAAAATTTCAAACGCTTCTGGTATTGGATTAACTCTCTGTGTCATATGGTCCAAATACAATATGTGCTCTTTAGGTGGTTCATTAAAAAATGGGCAACGTCCAAGAGAATCTTTTCCAGGAGATACGTCTGCATCAAAATACCCACTCCCGTGATTATATAGAATTCGATATCGTAGTTGATCGCTTGATGCACCATAATTGGGTTGTACCATATCAATTTCAAAACGAATGGCCTCATTAACCATTCCATGTTGAGTTATATCTCGAATGAGAACTGGAGCAACTCCTTGAGGTTTATAATCAGGGGGCAATTCATTGAAAAATACAAATGGGGGATTGTGACCACCAAGTTCTTTAAAAAGCATTCTATATTGAGTAACAATATACTCTAACTTTGTCAGATCAACTTCTTTTCTTTCTTCATTCCACGCATCTACCCAGAGCAATATTTTGAAGTATGAATTATTACGAGCCCAATTAATAGTATTCTGCAACTTAAATGTAGGCATTAATTCATCACCACCCGCCCAAACGAAATGGACCACTTTTTCAATCTGCTCCGGTGGTTTAACCTCTTGTTCTTCAAGTCGTATTCGTTTCATAAATACCCTTTTCCAGATTTGCCTATTAGTGAAATTATAGCAGATTCCTGGGGACAATACCTCTTCCCTAAAAACAAGCTATACTTATAGCTGAATAGGTACTGAAGTCGAGGAAGGTATGTCACCCGAGGAAAGATCGGCAAAAATAACAGCATTAAATCAACTTTTGGAGTATCTTAAAAACCCGAAAAGTAAAGACCTGTTTGACATATTTTGTGAAGCTGTTCCTGAATTAAGAGATCTAAATTTACCGAAAATCAACGCTAAATTGCTCGCTAAAGTCCACGATGATGTATTACATTATATTCAGCGGATTAATCCAGAGCACGAAAGAAGCCAAAGCACTAAAGAAATAAATGGGGACACTTATGGCAAATTATGTGATATTGCAAAAAAAACAAAACATGCACTATCATCTCAAGATGTACTACCTTATCAACCTCGTAAAGATCAATTAGAAAAACTTAATTATTTTTTGAAGCGAATTCGAGAAGATACTTTTACGGTAGGTGACTATGAAGATTTATTCACTAATGAAAATCTATTAAAGGCACTGCTTTCACCTGAGGAAAGATCGGATTTCGTACAATATATTGATAATATTAATATTAAAAAATTATTACTAAGGGGTACACCAGCTCAACCCAATCCAGTTCAAACAAAAGACGAGCAAGGCGGGCGAGAAATTGACGACAAAGGCTCTTCAAGGCTGCTCACTCCAGTAGAACTTTCTGAAGTTCGCTCTAAATTCAAAGATGAGACGACTCCACACAAAACGATTCAACCTGATCAAGTAGTCAGAAAACAACGGATTGACTTAGAAAACACTATGGACCAAACTTTTACAACTATCAGTGGTCTTTTGATAAAGGTTCTCAGTAATCAGCCCACTACAAATTCAGCGCCATCATTAAAATCTGAGTATGATATTCTTTTGCATAAATTCAATGAGATTTTATCAGACAAAAATAAAGCAAGAATTATCACTGAATTAAAAACAAAACATTATTTTCAGCCTAAGGATTTACGACTAACAGTCATGGTAGAAAATCGCATTCGATTTTCATTGCAACATCTGAATATCGACCTTAAAGATCTAGAGCGCCGCATCAAGGAAACATCCTTAACCAAAGTCACTTCAGATAAGCCACAACGTGGCTAAGTTAAATACTTTGATGAAATATATTTTGACAATAACTCCGGAGTAAATTATGAGTATGGATCAATGTCCAAGGTGTGGAGAACTAGAAATTATTGATGTTGGGGGAGGGTATCAATGCAATAGTTGTGCTTCAGCATTTTATACTTTTAACTGCCAACAGTGCCAAAAAGAATTTATTATTTATGAGCGTCCGATTGATGGAAAGTTACGCTGTGAAGACTGCCGTATTATCAACGCTGAAAATTTAAGAAATCGTATTCAAAAAAATGGGCCTGACTATAATATATGTAAAAATTCAAGCTATTTTACTAATGGGATAACAGATGAATATCCTATTTCATACCGTCTCGTATTGCTAAATATCATATTTATTTTCTTCCAGAAATCAGATATATCAGAATTCAATACTCTTAAACAAGATATGAGTGATTTACTTGAGGCCATTGAAAACAAAACAGAATTTCAAATCAATTATCCTAGTTATTTTCAAATTTACACATTTAAAAATATTCGTTCTGAAGACCCTAAGGACATATATGCGTTATTAATCGACAAAACAAGAGGCACAACCCCTTTATTTTTCTATTGTAATAGTAGTACTACGGAGAAAAAAAGATACCGAGTAGAAGCCTTTCATTCATCTTTAAAAGAAATAATTAGTAAATTTGACACATTAATAGAAATTTTCACAAACAATGAAATATTTTTTAGAGAAAACACCACAAATAACCTACTAGATAATCCTAATTTTAAAAATCATCTTTGCTTTATATTAGAGCAACTCGCGAACGAAGAAGATTAAGCTAACATTATTAGCAAAATTACTTTGTTCTTCTTAATCGATATCACCAAATAATTCTTTAATGCCTTGTTGCCATGGTAGCACCAATACATGATCGAATTTTTTAGCATATTTATCTTGACTTAATACAACTGCTTCACAATTAGGTATTTCCAAAGTAATCTGTTTGAAGCTCGAAATATCCTCTGGAAAAACATTCGTACTACTCTTTATTTCGATACAAAGTAATGCTTTTCCTGGGCGTTCTACAATCAGGTCAACCTCAACATCACTCGGCGTCCGCAAATAACTAAAGCGAAAATCTTTACGGTGGTAGTCACTAAGCTTTATGCACTCCAATATTATGAAGTGTTCAAAAGCGTTACCATATGCATTTGTCTGTGGGATGATATCTACACTGGTTTGTCTCGATAATGCTCGCACTACACCAGGGTCAAAATAATAAAATTTTGGTTTCTGACTGAGTCTTTTTCTAAACGACCCAGTATATGAATCTAACATAAAACCAATCAAGGTATCTTCTAGAATACCATAATAGGCTTTTATGGTTTTATCATCTGCACCGACATCTCGGGCAATATTACTATAGTTAATAATTTTACCGTTGCATTGTGCCGCAACTTCAAGAAATTTGCGAAAAGGATCTAGATTACGTACAGCTTGTTCATTGATAATTTCTTCTTTGAGATAGGTATGAGCGTATGCATTTAAAAATTCCTGACGTTCCAAATCAGTATCACACTGACTAATTTCAGGTAATGTACCCCATTTCAGTGCATGATTAAGATTAAAGTCATCACCAAGTTCGAACGCACTTAAAGGATAGAGATGATAAACAAAAGCCCTTCCTGCTAGCAGGTTTGCCCCACCATGTTTTAGTTTTCGAGCACTTGATCCAGTCATAACAAAAGTTTTGCTTGTTTTACCCATCAACATTTGAACGATATCAAGTAACTTAGGATTTTTTTGGATTTCGTCAATAATCACATGTTGAATATTGCTTGGTAAAGCTTCTACTTCAGAAGATAAAATGTTTGGATTCTGACGATATCGATCTTCATCCTCACTATTGAGTAAATCGATATAACGGCTAGACTGATGGTCATATAGCTTCTTGATAAGTGTGCTTTTGCCTGTGTTGCGAGCGCCAAATAAGAAAAAATGCTTTTTCTTTGGCAATTGTAGTATCCGTTGATACATGGCTAACTCCGAAAATATCAGACATTTTCGGAGTATAGTCCGAAATTTCCAGACGGTCAAGCAATGACCTGATAATTTCGGAACATGGTCCGAAATTGTCTGATATTTTCGGAGTACGTTCTCTTTGAATTTCAGGCTTTCAATGCTAGCCTAATGTTTACTGAACGACTGTAGGATTGGATCTGACCATGAAATTTGAATTATTGACCCCGACTAAGTCGACCTGGACCGAAGCGGTGATGGCTGATTTTGATACATTTTTACTGGATCATGCGGCGTGCGAACGCAAAGCGTCAAGTATGGCCATGTCGATGTTGCTGCATTATCCTGATCAACCGAACCTCGTAAAAGAAATGACAAAGTTGGCGATAGAAGAATTACTGCATTTTAAAGCGGTGATGGCACATATTCATGAGAGAGGTCTTGTTTTAACGGGTGATGAAAAAGATCCTTACGTGAATGAATTACGCCAAGCTCAACGGCGTGGCTCTCAAGAATATTTGATGGATCGTCTTATAACCGCCAGTATTATTGAAAAACGCGGGGCAGAACGATTCGGGCTCATTGCAGAAGCATTGATGGATGAAAAATTAAAAAACTTTTACACAAAAATTACAGAATCAGAACAAAGACATTATTTGCTTTTTTTAAACTTAGCAAAAGAATACTTTAACACTGAAATTATAGAGCCAAGATTAAATGAATTGTTAATTATCGAAGCGAAAATCGTAGATAACCTTCCCATAAAATCGGCACTGCATTGATGTTGAAAAACAACAGCGGGTTTTATTTTTTGAAAATATACCCATGAGAATATCTCAGAACATAAAGAAATATCTAGAAAAATACGCCGAAAAAGAGGTTTCGTCATTTGACAATTTCGATTATAGATTTTCAAATGTCGTTACAATTCCTGCATTTGACGAAAATTTTGAGAATATAAAAGTAACCTTGGATTCGATTCATGAAAAAAACGCTCTCATTATTTTGATCGTTAATTCGCAAGAAAACTCTTCAAATAAAGCCAAAAATGCAAACATTGCATTAATCGGTAATGTAAAAAATAACCTCAAAGAAATTTGGAAAGCAAAAGATTTTAAAAATATTTCTCTGCACGAAAACGAATCACACACTGTTCTTCTTATAGACAGAACCACAAATAACCTGCAGTTACCGAACAAAACAGGCGTTGGGTTAGCAAGAAAAATCGGCGCCGATATTGCTACAAAATTAATTTATGACAGAAAAATTACTTCGAACTGGATTCATTGTACGGATGCCGATGTTATTTTGCCAAAAGATTATTTTAACGCGACCAAGGATTTACAGGGCTGTTCAGCAACAATTTATCCGTACATTCATAGCATAAAAACAAACGACGGTCTCCACAAAAAAGCCATGGCGCTTTACGAATTATCTCTGAGGCACTATGTGATTGGATTAAAATTCGCAAATTCTAATTTTGCTTTTCACACTATCGGGAGCACAATAGCAATTGATTGTGAAGCGTACGCAAAAGTACGCGGATTTCCAATTAGAGAATCCGGGGAGGATTTTTATATATTAAATAAGCTTGTAAAAATAGGAAAAATTCATCGCGCAAATACAGACCCAATCATTCTTGACGGGAGATTTTCTGATAGAGTTCCGTATGGAACTGGAAAATCAGTTGAAAAAATTACCGCGCTTAAACATATCGAGGACGAATTTCTTTTTTACAATTCAACAATTTTCGAGAAGCTAAAATTGTTTCTTCAAAATATAAATGACATTGAAATTATTTCAAAAATAAAAAATTCAAGCCTTGATTTTAAAAAAACAATTGATGATGACAGGGTGTTAATAACACTCGATAAAATTGGTGCGTTTGCTGCGATAGATACCGCATTAAAAAGCTCAAAAACCCCAGCTATATGCCAAGGACACCTGCATACCTGGTTTGATAACTTCAGAACCCTCAAATTCATACATCATATGAGGGATGAATATTATCCGTCACTTCCGATAAAAGAAATTATCCAACAGCCGCTCTACGCCTCTTATAATTTTTCAGCTTATCACTCTCTGGAAGAGCTCATTCAGGAATTCAAAAAAATAAGTAGGTAAGTCTACTTACCCACAATTCTCTTAACAAACAAATATAATTATTGTAAACTACCTCAATTAAATCGGCACCCAGGATTAGCGCAATGAACAATATATTCAAAATTCTTACCATCAGTACCACATTAATCGTCAGCACTGGTGCATGGGCTCAATTCACAATGCCAACTCCAAAAGTTAGCACTGTAACAACTCAATATTCCACATGGGAGCCGCATGTGGTAGCGAATGGCACGCTACAAGCAGTCCACGGGATTGTCGTAAAAACAGAAATTCCAGGAAGAGTACGTAAAATCCTTTTTAATTCGGGTGATTCCGTTAAAGCGGGAACACCATTACTTGAACTCAACAACGACATGATGAAAGCGGATCTCGATCTAAACACTGCAAACCTCACTCTCAGCCAAGTCGACTATGAACGTAAAAAAGCGCTATATCCAAAACATGCTATTGCAAAATCCGAGCTTGACGCAGCACTCGCTAACTTAAAAGTTAACCAAGCCCGCGTTGCAGCAAGTAAGGCGCAATTCGCTCAATCGGTTATTGTAGCTCCTTTTTCGGGCAAATTGGGGTTGCGGCAGGTCAGCATCGGTGACCAAGTAACGCCAGCGACACCTATTGTAAATCTCCAAGCCATCGATCCCATCAATATCGATTTTACGATCCCAGAATCCGACATTCTGAAAGTTGCGGTGGGTCGTCAAGTCATCGTCGAAGACGACGCCTACCCCGATACTAAGTTTGTAGGGACAGTTAAAGCGATTGAATCTGTTATTAACACTAATGCACAAAGTCTAACGGTCCGCGCTGAAATTCCAAACAGCAAAGGTATTTTATTACCAGGTACTTTTATGCGAGTCACTTTGTCAACAGGACAACCCGAACAAGTCATTAGTATCCCGCAAACAGCAGTTATGCACTCAGTTGATGGAAACTATGTTTATCGTGTTTTGAATAAAAAAGTTTCAAAAACAAAAGTGAAAACAGGTTTGCAGCATGGCCAACAAATTAATATAACTGAGGGTCTTAAACCTGGCGAACAAGTTGTTACCGCTGGGCAAATGAAATTAAATGATGGGGCTGCCGTGGAAATCTTAAATAAATAAAAAATAAATTTTTTTATTGATATCTTTTGGGAAGATAGCCTCTTAAATTACCACGTAGATTTCTATCAAAGAACGAACTACTCACTGCAGTGTAAAGGAAGGAATACATGAAAAGTTTCACCGATATTTTTATCGAACGCCCCGTTTTTTCTTGGGTATTAAGTTTACTCCTCTTATTATTTGGATTGATGTCCTATAATCAACTGACGTTGCGCCAATTTCCGGAGATTAGCACGACGACCATCAGCGTCACAACGGCGTATCCAGGAGCAAGCGCTGAATTAATGGAAGGTTTCGTGACGGGACCCTTAGAAAGCGCTATTGCGGGCGTCAATGGAATCGAATACATCACTGCGAATAATTCCACTGGCGCCTCTGTAATCACAATTAATTTTAAAATCGGCACCAATATCGATATCGCAGCAAGCGAAGTCAGTGATCGAGTTAGTTCAGTCCGCTATCGTTTACCTAAAGAAGTCTTCAACTCTATCATTGAAAAACAAAATCCTAATACTACTCCAACAATGTATTTATCCTTCGCAAGCAATTCTTTATCGCCCGCAGAAATCACTGATTATTTAAAGCGTGTCGTGAAACCCCGCCTCGAGGGACTTCCTGGTGTAGGCGAAGCGAAAATTTTCGGGCCCCGCGATTATGCAATGCGTATATGGTTAAATCCCGAATTAATGGCTTCTCACAACGTCACTGCAACCGACGTGATCAATGCGTTGCGTGCAAACAATTTCCAATCACCCTCTGGTCAAATTTCCAGTGAATTTCAACAATACGATGTCACAGCGAATACCGATTTAAATTCAGCTCATCAATTTAATCGAATGATTGTGGGCAACGATACTGGCCATTTAACGCGTATAGAAGATATTGGAAAAGCAGAGCTTGGTACTTACAACCCTAAAGCGTCTGTGACGATGAACGGTGTCCAATCTATCGTGATCGGCATTATCACTCGTGGCGATGCAAATCCACTTGAGGTATCTGAACAAGTTAAACATTCACTCCCGAAAATGGAAAAAAATATGCCGGGGGATCTTAAACCCGAGGTTATTTGGGATAGCTCAAAATTTATTGCTGCTTCAATTTGGGAAGTGAAAAAAACCATCATTGAGGCGACACTTTTTGTTGTTCTTGTCATGTTTTTATTTTTAGGTTCTGTTCGCACACTGACCATTCCTCTCGTGACAATTCCACTGTCATTGATTGGAATTTGCTCTTTGATGCTCCTAATGGGATACAGTTTGAACACCATCACCTTTCTGGCAATGGTACTGGCGATTGGTCTGGTTGTTGATGACGCCATTGTGGTTGCAGAAAATATTCATCGTCATGTTGAGAATGGGGAAACGCCTTATAAAGCCGCGGTTGTTGGGACGCGCGAAATTAAATTTGCCATTATAGCGATGACGATTACATTGGCGGCTGTTTTTGCACCCATAGGATTTCGTGGTGGATTAACAGGCTCTTTATTCAAAGAATTTGCTTTTACTTTAGCCGGAACTGTGATTGTTTCGGGCTTTATCGCGTTAACGCTTTCTCCTATGATGTGCTCTAAAATCATGACACCAAAATCCCAAGAAAGCGATTTTGCAAAACGCATTAATAATTATTTTTCTCGCCTTGAAGAACGCTATCGAAAACGCTTGACCAAAACCATCGCAAATCGTCGAATTTTTTTGATGATCGTGTTGCCGATAACATTAACTATAAGCACTTTATTGGGTGCTCAATTATTTTCAAATCAAATATTAGCTCCACAGGAAGATAGTGGCGCAATACTCACTATTGTTCAAGGCCCCACAGGTGCCACACTTCCGTTTATGGAAAAACAAACACAAGAGCTTGCTAAAATACTTAATGCCGTCCCTGAAAAAGATGCTATAGGCATTATCAATGGATTTATGGGTGTTAATAGTGCTATTTCTTTCTTGATTTTAAAACCTTGGAATGTGCGCTCCCGATCTCTGGGCGAGATTATAGGCAGTCTATTCCCTCAATTTACGAACATTACGGGCGCGAATGCATTCCCTATCAACCCCTATAGTCTTCCGGGTGCACAAAGTTTACAACCGGTTGGTTTTGTGTTGCAAACAACGGGGAGCTACAACGAACTCTACACAACTAGTCTAAAATTAATGGAAGCAATTTCAAAATACCCTGGACTTGTTAACGTCAGCTGCGATCTTAAAATTGATAAACCTGAAATTCACATCGATGTTAATCGTGATTTAGCAGGAAATTTAGGCATTCCTATGCTTCAGGTCGCTGACGCAATTAATTTTGCCTTCAATGAAACCGCGGTTAGTCAATTCAGTATGAATGGATTAAGTTATGATGTTGTGCCACAAGTTTTGCCACAATATCGCCAAAATTCTCAAAATATCTACGGGTTATATGTTCGTACTGCTGAACAAAATTTAGTTCCTCTTGCAAATATTGTGAATATTACTGAGCGTACAACACCTCAAAATCTCAACCATTTTCAACAAATGCGTGCTGCAACAATTAGTGCTTCAATCGCACCGGGGTACACACAATCACAAGTGATTAAATATCTCGAAAAAGAAGCCAATCATATTCTCAAAGAAAATATGCGCTATGATTTCTCTGGAGAAAGTCGCCAATTTATTAATGAAAGCCACGGCTTTATCGTTATTTTATGCTTCGCCATATTATTTATTTTATTAATATTAGCTGCGCAATTTGAAAGCTTTATTGATCCATTAATTGTAATGGTTGCAGTTCCACTCTCAATTATGGGCGCATTTTTATTATTAATTCCTTTTGGCGGCGAAGTAAGTTTTATCGGGAAGTGTTTCATGGCATTCTTCACCATGAAAACCAGTGGATTCAGCGCAGGAATCGGCATCTTCAAACAATTTAGTGGTACGCTGAATATTTATACTTGGATCGGAATATTAACGTTGATCGGTTTAGTATCCAAACACGGAATTTTAATCGTCGAATTCGCCAACAAACTTCGTGCGCAAGGAAAAGGCATAACAGAAGCCGTCATAGAAGCCGCCTGCATTCGTTTACGCCCCATTCTCATGACCACTGCTGCCATCGTCCTCGGGGCCACTCCGCTCGTTTTTGCCGGCGGCGCAGGTGCCATCAGCCGTAAAGAAATCGGCCTCGTCATTATAGGCGGAATGCTATTCGGAACATTGATGTCGCTTTTCATTGTGCCTATTTTTTATACACTATTGGCGCCCTTTAAAAAGGCGCCACGTCTTGATTAGTCTTCTTTCAATCGGACAGCTAATACGTCGCAAGCAGCTCCGTGAAGCACAGCATTGGCAGTAGAACCTAAGAGCAATCGAATCCCATGGCGACCATGACTACCGACTACAACTAAATCAGCACCAATACGGTCAGCTTCTTCAAGAATGATTGTTCGCGCGGGACCTACTTTGATCACTTGACGATCATCTGCTAATGCCAACTCACTAGCCAGTTTCTTCATAGAGTCAGACGCATTTTCAAGGAGCATTTCTTCGATATCAGCACCAGCAGCAACTCCGTACGCAGCGCCGTAACTACTCATATGCTCAATAGCGTGAACTAAATATAACTCTGCACCAAATTCATCAGCCAAAGCCTTGGCTTTTTTTGTGGTGAGCGTGTCGCAGCTAGGATCAAGCTCAACTGCTAATAAAATTTTCTGATATACCTTCATGATTCAATCTCCTAGTAAGTTACTGGCAACGAACAGCTAAAATATCGCAGGGCGCATCACTGATTAATGTTGCTTGTTGATGATCATTATTCACAACAATTAAATCAACATTTTTAGAAAGCGCAGCCTCTAAAATAATATCATGGCTATTGCCGAATAGAACAGATTCGTCTGCATCACCGAGTTCATGCTCATTTGCCGCTGCCGACAATCGACTTTTTGCAGTTTCGATAATGCGAGATTCAATTTCATTAAGTGAAGGTAATAAATAGTCCATTCCCTTTGCCTCCAAATGCGGTAGTGTGTAAAGCAAACTCACTCTAGCACCTTCGCTGGTTGCAAATTCTCTGGTAACGTCCATGGTCTCTTCTGAATGGGTGATCGTATCGATCGCCATTAAAATATGCTTGTACAGGTTCATAAACTCTTCCTTGAGTTAAGGTAACCTTTCGATTACAATTAATTAATAAGCACGACAGGGAAAATGTAAGCGGGAATGATTGACTGGAAAAAGCGCCAGCCAACTAAACCAACGCCCACGATCATCTTCCCTGTTCGTGCCATAAAAATCCCCATCCTTGGGGAACTACTTGTAAGTTGCGTCACTGCATCAAACAAGTAGACGATCAAATTGTACAAAATTTCTTGGTCAAAAAGATACCAGCCAACGCCCTTAAGTCTTGTGAGACATTAGCCCTATTTACCAAATCCAAATAAATATATAATTCATCAAACGCGTATTTTTAAGCCTTTTTTCAAAGGGATCCCGTAGATTCTCATTGCTAAGTAGTAAATATTCCTGTGGAGGGAGTATCATGACTTAGCGAAGCGAAAGGGTCTTTATCAGAACCTAGGTTTAACTTAGTTCCAAGAATATAAACTGTCACTTACCTGTGGATAACTGAGGTATAAGATCGTGACTTCAATTAATCCCCAACTTATCCACATACACATAACAGATCTGTACACTTAAAAATAACATCCATCAAATTGATTAATAAGAGTTTTTAGACTTACCATCCTTATCCACAGGACTAACTATAACTATAATCTTAATTAATAATATTATTAGTCTAATAGTTCTTAGGTTAAGAAGAATGAAAAAGTTCAAGTTTTGTAACAAGGAAAAGATGGTACATCGACATTTCTACCCGTACTGTCAACAATGAGTTAATCTTGACGGAAACGCTAAGGCATGATTAGAATAAAGGCCTTTCCTGATGTCTCAGACAGTAGTACAGGCAACTACTAATCACAAGGCCTTAAATTCGAATCTAAGCCGCTGAATGACTCAGATTAGTTATTTGGGGCTATTTTCGACATGTTGGACATAACCAGGATTGATGTTCTCAACAAACCACCATATAAAAATCACTTACGCTCCCTAGGAGATCTAAATGGAATCAGAAGAAGAAATCGGTAATAAGGAATTTGCTCACCTCATTGAGGAATACAGAGGTAAATTATCAAACTTACGGATTGTAGTAGAAGATATTGAACAGATGAAGGGCTTAACTTCAGATCAGAAGGTTTTGTTAAAAGATTTATTAGACCTGACCTCAACACGAGATCTTCCACAAACAAGGCTGACTGAACTCGTACAACAGAGACCCAGAGTCATCGAGGAAACAAGTACAGTACTCGAGTTGGTTATTGAAAAAAGGAATGCGGAACGGCCCATCCAAATAAATCCATTGAATATCTGGCTGTCGAGTAATACACCGAAAGCAGAAAAACCCACGAATGAAGAAATTGATATCTTTTCACGATATCGATCTCAGCTTGGAGACCTCGTATTACAGGACCTTGAGTATTATATTCCTTTAGATGCGGCTCATCATGAGTCGACTAGTTCTAATTATGATCCTGACGATGACAAAAACCGGTTTCCTTTATTTGAAAAGGGAATAGTTCCCTTTTTAGAAGGAAAATCAAAAATACTATTATTATTAGGAGATGCTGGCAGCGGAAAAACAACCTCCGTCCATTGGTTGATGCATCATGCACAAGGCCAAATAAAAAGAATTCCAATTTATGTAGATTTAAAAGAATATGATACTTTTCAAAACTGCCTAAAAGATGGTTATGGGTTAGATGATGATTCCATTAATGATTTAAAAAAACAACCGATATTGATATTGTTTGATGGCTTTGATGAAAAAGCTATCGATAATTATAATATATTTAAACAGCACGCGCTGAGAGAGTGGCCTGAAGCAAAATGTCTTGTGGCTTGCCGAACACGATTTCTTCCGCCTTCACATTCACAATTATTTAATTATGAAGGGTTTTCACAATTCCAAACTCTTTACGTCGCGCCCTTTTCATTTGCGCAAATTGCACGCTATATAGATCGCATTGTTCTCGTAGATGGTTGGACTTCACAGAAATATCTAAGTGTATTAGATGAAAATCCTGACCTCAAAGCATTAGTGGATAATCCGCTCATTCTGAAAATGGTTATTAACGCTCTACCTCGGATTATGCTTAACAAGAGTATGGCTAATACTGCTACAAAGCATCCTAGAATAGATTATCTTCCCGATTTTACAGTCTCTGACATCTACGGCGCATTCATCGCTGACTGGTTTGTGCGTGAAAAAGAGAAAATAGGAAAAGATACATTACAATTGTGGTCTGAAGAATATTATACTGAGGAAGCCTTTAGTTTATTTTGTGAAACCTTAGCTTTTTCGATGTTTCTCGAGGGTAAGTTAGCCATACATTATCAACCTCTTGGTAGATTCAAAAGCGAAGCACTTGAAAAATGGCATAAATTTTTTAATTCTAAAGATGAAAATATCGTTCAGATCCTTCGAGGTAGTCCACTAAGCTGCATAAATCTGAATTACAAATTTTATCATAAATCTTTTATGGAATACTTTGCCGCGCTTCATATCTTCAACGAAATATTTCAAAATCCGCAATTTAAACTCAATAAATTAGCAGAAAGTGTCATCAATCAAAAATTGTTCATTAAAGAACCTGCAATCCTAAACTATTTAGCACAAATGATATCTCGTCAGCCAAAATACTGTGACTTATTGCTCAGGATCGTTTTAGAGTCTAGGCCAAATGCACAAGGTCTATCAGTATCAATCGCTGCGGATAACGCAATATCCATACTTAACTATGCATCTTTTAATTTTAATAGTTTAGACTTATCAGATATTCAAGCACCAAATGCTGATCTACGAGGCGCTTATCTTGATTCAGCCAATTTGCAACGCGCTAATTTGAGATATGCACTTTTTTCACGAGCTTGGTTATTAGGCGCTGATTTAAGACAGGCGGATCTACTGTATGCCACCTTTGGTGAAATGCCGTATCTCAAGCATCACTCCGAAATTATAGGCGTTAAATTAAGGCCTGATTTGAACTTACTGGTATCAGCTACTAAAAATATCATTTATCTATGGGATACAGAAAATAGTCTATTACAGAGACAGATTTTTAAGCATGGGCTAGGAGAAGATCGATTTTCGAACTTTTCATGCTTCGATATGAGCCAAGATGCAAATTTGATTGTTACTGGTGATAATAAAGGCCAGGTTCAGGTTTGGTCACGCGAGACAGGCTTAGTCAAAACAATTTGTGAGCATGCAAATTTCGTTAGATCTATATCAATGAGTGCGAATGCTGAATGGATTGCTTCATGCGATGGTGAGATTATTCTCCATTCTCCAAAAACAGAAACGAAGAAGGTCCCGATTAAAGACTATTATGGTTCAGATGTCTACACTGCAATAATCAGCTCTGATGGCAAAATAATTGTGGCTTTTGAAACAGAAGAGGGGTTATATAGTATGTATAATTCATCTAAATTCTTTACGCCATTATACGATAATAGAAATGATGAAGGTACGCATCGTACTAGCTATCATGATAATTATAAGAATAATAACAGCTTAGCAATCAGTAGTGATGAAAATTTGAACCTGGTTGTTTTCGGTCAATCAAGTGATGTAGTTATAGTTAACTCACCCACTAAGGATTTTAGCCTGCATCATGAAAGTTGGGTCAATTGTGTTGCTATAAGTCAAGATACCGGGTTGATTGTTTCTGGCTGCAATGATGCCACAATTTGGATTTGGTCAAGGGAAACTGAAAGGGTGTTGCAGAAGCTTTATGGCCATAAAGATGATATTACATGTCTGTCTCTATATGATCAGAAGAATTTTATTGCTTCAGGTAGCAAAGATAAGACGGTTAGGCTATGGTTACTTGACATTGATAGGCCTAACACGCGAAAAAGTAAACTCAGTAGCGCAATTGCAATCAGTCAAAATACAAAATGGATTATTACAGGTTTCAATAATGGAACTGCGGATCTTTATTCATACAAGAAGAGTAAAATAGTCCATACGTTAGAAGGGCATATAGCAGCCATTAAATGCGTATCAATAAATTATGACGGCTCTTGGATTGTAACGTTATGTAGAGATGGCAATGTCCTCATTTGGTTACGAGACAGAGGCAAATTTTCCCACAAAACACTTGTAACTGATCCAAGCATTAGACAAGCAGCTATAAGTTCTGATGGTTTATGGATAGTAACGAACTATGAAGAAAAGGCAAAGCTTTGGAGTAGAGAATCTGGTTCTGTATTATACGAAGCGGAAACCTCTGGCTATGGTGATATTGCTTCTGTCAGCCCAAAAGGTAAATGGTTTGTTTATACATTATTAGAAGATGAGCTTAGAATCTTGTGTTGTAAAACTCAAGAAGTGATGAAGATCGAAGTGGGTGGGTATACTCATACTACTGCTCTCTTCAGTGATGATGAAAAATGGATTATTAGGCTTGCGGAAGAAGAAATTATACTTGTATCCATCGAAACTAAATCAATCATAGAGTCTTATCAAAAAGAACCGAATTCATATTTTTTAAGCGCAGCGATGAGCAAGGATGAGCGTTGGATGGTTACATCACAAGGCAAGAAAAATGATGGAATATTTAAAATTAATATATATGATCGATTAAATAAAGACCCAAATGTTAATTCAGGCTGCTCAAAGAAATATGAACGTTATAGTTTTTCTTTATACTATAAACCAAAATGCTTAAGATTTAATGAAGATTCAAGCGAATTAATGATAGGTTTCGAATTTGGATTTCAAAGATGGGGCTTTTCTTCAATTAATAAATCATGGAGGCTATTGGATTGTAATTTTGATAATCCATCATTGTTATTATTAGGTTGCAACGCGGAAGGCGCTTTGTTGTCACATCAAAACTACACATTATTTGAGCAACGGGGCGCGTTAGTTGATCATAAATATATAGAAACTAGTTCAACACAACTACCATCCAACTCTTATAATATGACCGAAGATGATGATGGTGAACTGAAAAATGATGCGATGAAAGCTATATTAACATTACTCGGAGAGGACAATCCATATTACGAAAATTGTATATTCGGTATATATGGTTATGTTGAGGAAGAGTCCGCAGCGTTCCAAGAACTAATGGCAACCCACCGCAGTTTTATTAACTATTTAAAAGATACAGTTCAACCTATTTTAATTAATAGAGGCAAATGGAAATTAAAGCGAGAAGAGGCTTTGAAGAAAAGTATTGTTATTATTAGAGATTTTTCCGGGTTCGATGCGGACAAAAGAAAAGCTTCTATTGAACTATGGGAAGAGTCCCTAGCGAAAGATAAATACAATTACTTATTATATAAAATTGATGATGGGTGGTTTGTTTATGGAGTTGATATTTTAGGAAGAATTGTTGAGCGGTCAATTAATGATTTTGTTGATCATGAGAAACACTACAAGGAAAAACTTAAGAGTATCATTGCTGGATGTGTCGTCGATAACATCACCGATACACAAAACGAAGCGTTTAGAGAAATTCTTGCAGAATTTTTTGGCTATAGCCGCGTTACAATGATATTCAGTTATGTCTGTGATAGCACTAATGGCGTCCAACGTATGGCCCTGATACAACGAATGGCCTCGGACTTGGAGATGGTAGGGATTCGCGTTGTGTTAGATAATTGGTATTCTAGATCACACAGGCCTATTCACGCAAATATAGAAAGAATCGAACAAGTAGACGCTGTCGCAGTTTTTCTATCACCCGTTTATTATACATCATATCTACATGTTCTCCGCTATGGCCGGCCTTTAGTCAACGGAGATCGTGAGCTAGAGTTGGAGACTAGTCTAATTCAGTATTATGAAAATCTGAACGGAATAAAAAGTGAACACATTAGAACGATTTTACTCGACGTAGAGGCATTAGAGCGTATACCTCCTTTATTGTTAGGTGGTAATAAAATTTATTTAAAGATGGGAGCAGATAATTATTTTGAGATAACACTCCGCCTTATACGTGATATATTTGCCATTGATCCCAGTGATACGGATTATGATGTACTCAATGACAAATTTAGATCATCACTTCCAAAACAAGCTTCACAAGTAGCTGGATGTAAGCCATCTTTATCAGGTCCTAAGAAAGACGAGGATTATGATGATCAGTCTCCTCGCAGATTTAAAGATACAAACTTCTTTCCAGCAATCAATAATAATAATTTATCCGTCACCTCACCTTCTCACCCTACTTCGTCATCAAACAATGAGGGGAGCTCTTCAAAAAAAGAGGGAAATAAAGAATGCGATTTCAAATATGGGGCATTTTTTAAAGCACGACAATCACGAGAAATGAATCAAATTTCATCTCGAAATGAATATTCATTTCATACGTTAATTACTCCAACCAGAAGAAGTTCTGCTATTAGAACCGATTTTTAATGAATGAAAGGGATTTTTAGGCTTTTATTGGACCATTTCTAATATCATGGCCGCTTAATTATGAACAATCGTAGTAAGATAGCAAGCAAACATGTGTAGATGAGTCTATAGAGATGAACGTAGGTTACCCTTCTTGCACATATTGGGGTGGAGAAGCTTGTGATCTTGGAGATATTGATGAGAACGCTCAATGAATTAGAAGGAATACTTTATAATCCAAAACAGGGACTCGACATTACGGCTTCTGAACTTCATCTCCTGATTCAAAATAATGAATGGTTAATCCTGTGGAATGCTTTAGTTTTTGCAGAGTTTCGTGATGGTGATTTCGGCGTATTAATCCAACTGCAGAAATCTATTCGTTTCCCAGAACTTGATCCAGCGATAACTTTACATACGCCTCAAGTTCCGAATATTTCAGATAATCAACCCGTGAAAGATGTTTGGAAAAATATCATCATTCCGTATCTCTCCCTGAGAGATCAGATTAATTTGAGCCAAGTAAATCAATTTTTCTTTAAGCTCTCTTCAGATTTAAATGAATTAAAACAGGAATTTCCATCATATTTTAAGGATAGGTTGCGAAATGGAGAAGTTATTAATCCGCAAACTCGACTTGCCGTACTCAGAGCGCTAGCTTATCCTGAACCCTTAATGCATCTTAGATATATTTTCTGCGGAATTGTGAAAAATTTGTCAGCATCTGGATTTCTACAGATAGCATCAGCCAAATCGCTGCGACAATGGATTGTGGAGGAACGTCACGGTGACGACACTTTACTTATAGAACAATTCAGCCCGCTTACTATGAGTGTTAAACTAGATAGATTGACGACGATGCTGTTTTTTCTAAGTTGTACAGAAAATAACACCCCTCAAAATATAGACCACATCCTCACAATTTGTTGTCAATACGGTGCCACAACCATACTACAATTTTTTTTATGGGCGTTTCCGAATAACGATTTTTTTGAATTTGATTCATATTTTCCTGTGGCATGTGAGTTTTACCAGCTTCCCATTGTAAAGCTCTTAGCATCAAGAGCGCATTCTGTTACTTTGAAGATATGTCTTGCGCGACTAGAAAAGGATGCTAAGGCTACAAGTATTGTTGATTATCTCATGTCGTTTGGAACTACTCTCCCAGAAAATAAGACATATTATACACCTAAGTTAGCATATTATTCAGATTTGATGAAGGAAATCATACGCAACGATTTAGGCAAGAACCTATCATTGTTTTTAAAAATATGGCCAGTCGAAAGATTCTCTACACTATTTTATCACATCTGTAACAGATGGTATAAGCAAGAAAATATACCGATTGATGTGATCGCATTTTTACTCTCTCGTAGCAAGGGCATACAAACACATCACGATGCAGATAAATCATTTTCAAGATTCATAGTAGAAATTTCAAACAGTAATAAGCTCAAATCGTTTTTAACAGTGTATCTCCCAAAATGGAATGTCAAGTTCTTGCCTGCATCTCGATCGAAAATGATCACTGCGGTTTGTCGAGCAGGACATATTGAAAACTTTAAAGTACTCTTAGATGACGGCGTTGATATTAACACTCGTTTTTCTTCAAAAAAACATGTGCTAAGCTCTCCCTTGAGTCGAGTTGCATTTTGTTACTCAAGGTTACAAAATATTTTTAATTATCTTATTCAAAATGGTGCGATATTCACCCAAATCGCAGCTTGTCATGCAATTGAAGGAGGGCAATTGGCAGGATTACAAGCGTTAATGCGATTACCCGATGCAAATATCTCAGATGACTCACTTGAATATCACCCTTTGTTTGTAGCGGCTCAGTTTGGGCGACTTGATTGTTTTGATTATTTAATGTCACAAGGAATTACGTTTGAATTCCTCACAATAGAACAATTATGGGATTTTGTGATTCAAGGAGCTATGGCAGGTTTACTGACATTAACTAATACTCACGGAAATGGCGCCTGGTGGGGCCACCTTTACAAAATGCGACAAAGACTATTAACAAAAATGATACGGGCAGAGATCGGAAATAAATACGGGTTCCCTGAAGCTAATCCATTTGAATTTCCTAGATTTATTAAAGAAAAATCAGATGTTTATTTAAAAATTATCAGTATGATCTTACCTTATGTAGAAGATAAAATTTTAGATAATGAATTCATATTATCCATTGCAGTAGGTACAGGAAATCTCACCCTCGTACTTCTTATTTTGGCTTATTCTCCGGCGATAAATGCATTAGATGAAAAAGGTAATAGTTGTTTATTAGTAGCAATAAATGGAAGATATCGAGATATAGTCGCTGCTTTACTCGAATATGGAGCGAACTTTGAGATAGGAAACCATGCTCAATTTCCAATAAATGCAGCTTCTGATAACCCCGAAATTTTGGCACTTCTCCTCAACTCGACGCAGTATGCCACATTAAATTTTCCTTATTTACCTAATAAAAGTCGTTGCCAATCTTGTCTTCCTTATCTTACTGAAAAATCAAATAATTTGATTAATCCTCAACTTGCTGAATGCCTTTATGAGCGTCACCGACTTCACCCAGATATATGTCTTCTCGTAAAAATTATCCTGAAAATCGAAGAAATTACTTTAGGAAATGCATGGGAAGAGCATGGGTTTGGTCGCATAATCATTAATAATACATTTTACACTGTTCCAGGTATCATCGCTGACATTTATCATCATGCTCAAAATCTTTATAAGCTCCCTTACTCGGAGGCAATGACCACCCTGCCCGCTGTTTATCAATCAATTCAGGATTTAGCAACAAGGATAAAAGGCTTTCGATTGCGTTTCTATTCCACCACAACTGTTCAAGTTTGTAACCAGATAGAAAATTGGATATACGAGAAAATTGATGATTTTTCAAAGAAATATGGTTGTAAATGATTATTGAAAAATAGACATAAAATATGTCTATAGAGGTATGATTAAATTTCATATTAATTTTATTAACGTGTTTAAGGAAACAAAATGCGATATAAGCACTTGCAAAGATATGTTCCGCTTGTTTTAGGACCTACTTTTTTTGCTGGTTATTTATATGGGAAGAAGAGAAATGAAAGTGACATGCTTAGCAAAAATTTTAATTCCACAACTATTATTAAACAACAAATCGTTTCTCCGAATAAAAAAAATGAGTTCATGAAAACAGATCATATAGTTCTGATTGATTGGGATAATTGTCTTTGTAATACATTCCCGACTATTCAAAAAAGATTGTCACTTGTTGCAAGTAAAATCGAACAAAGACATCCTGAATGCAATATTGATAGATGTTTACTGCGTAAACCCTGGACACAAGAGTTTTCTGAGCACTTAAAGAGTATTTTTGGTGATGACTATTGCCATGAAGCTCAGGTACTGTATTTTGAATATATGGACCACAAAGATGTACCCCCCAAAAAACCATTTCCTGGCGCTGAAGATTTACTGCGAGCACTATTAAAGGAGCGCATCCCATTTGTGATTGTGTCGAATAGTTCAACTAAGCTTGTAAAGCATGGTATAGAATTATTTGGTTGGAATGACATTTTTGAGGACTGCCCAATTATTGCATCAGATTCAGTGTCACCGCGTACAAAGCCAGATCCCTATCATTTTATGACAGCTATTAAATCCCTGTATCCAGAAATTCAGAACTCAGGCATCACAGAAGTTGTTATCATTGGAGATGGTGCTGATTCAGACATGCTAGGTGCCCTTAATTTGGCAAATGTATTATCCGAGCATAATATCGCAGTTTCGGCGATTTGGATGACGCATAGTGATTCAATTAAATGTCGGTTGAGATCGTTTAGTAGTTTCATTGATTTACAGAAGGAGCTAATCCCATCTAGAGAATATCAAGATTTGGACTCTAGAACGTCGCTACGGCGCCATAAGTAAGTTCGATTTGTAAACAAAGAATCTATTTACATCATGAAGTTATTCAAGTTATACTGCCCATCCAATTTTGAAAACAGTTATGAGATAGGTCATGAAACGTACATTTCAACCCAGTGTTCTAAAACGCAAGCGTACACACGGCTTTCGAGCTCGTATGGCAACCAAAAACGGTCGAATCGTGTTAGCACGTCGACGCGCTAAGGGTCGTAAGCGTCTATCCGTGTGAGCTCACAGCGCTTTACGCGTCATATGCGGCTTCGTAGTGAAGCTGAGTTTATGGCGGTTTTTCAACGACCACGTCGCTTTTCAGATCAAAACTTAGTCGCATTATGCCGACATAACGACATTCATCATGCCCGCTTAGGCGTTAGTGTTCCAAAACGTGCTTTTAAATTAGCCTCCGATCGTAATGCTGTGAAGCGCGTCATTCGTGATTCTTTCCGCCGACGGCAAGTACAATTAGATAGTCTTGATATTGTAATTGTGGTAAAAATACCCAGCTCAACGTTCAGCAAGAGAGAGCTTAGAGAATGTATAGAACGTTTATGGCAAAAAGTCGAAACGCAGTTGGCTGGTGCCTAATAAGCATACTTCGAGTATATCAACTAGCAATTAGTCCGTTCTTAGGGCATCATTGTCGCTTTGAGCCGACGTGCTCTAGTTATAGTCAGCATGCACTTCGTTCGCACGGGGTGATGAAAGGCTTAAGGCTGACAGTGCGTCGATTGCTAAGATGTCACCCATTCCATCCCGGTGGATATGATCCAGTACCTAACCAGAAAGACGAGTTATGATAGATAGACGAACATTACTGTATATTTTGTTGGCCGTAATAGGCTTTTTAATGTGGAATCAATGGCAAATGGAGCATGTACCTGCTCCTGCACCAGTAGAAGTTGCCGCACCAGGTACCCCTGGCGCAACGAATGCTGCGAATACCAATTTGCCTCCGGCTTCAGCATTAGCCGCTTCCCAGAAAAGTATCGAATCCGCAGGAAGTAGTTCAGCTAAGGCCGGGCAAGCGACGGGCGACGCTCAAGGTGATTTGATTGCTGTAAATACCGATACCTTAAGACTCATCATAGACACTAAAGGCGGGAACATTATCAAATCTGGTTTGCCTGGGTATCCTGAAGCTGTAGCCAAGCCCGATGTACCGGTACAACTATTTAGTGATTCACCAGATACCCTCTACATTGCTCAAAGTGGTCTGATGGGGGCAAATGGGCCCGATACAGCTAATGGGCAAGCGCTTTATCACGTAGACAAAAAAGTGTTCGACCTTCCTGTTGGACAAAATACCTTAAACGTCGATCTCAAATGGAACGATGGGGCTGGCTTATCTGTGACTAAGCGATTTATTTTGACTCGCGGTCAGTATGATCTTACGGTTGAATACTTAATCAATAATCAAGACGGCAAAGATTGGCACGGTAGTCTGTATGCTCAAATTCAGCGCGCAAAAACTGAAGAAGGCGGGATGTTTGGTCTACGGACATACACGGGTGCTGCGATTTCTAGCGATCAAGTTCCGTACGAAAAAATATCGTATAAATCAATGACAAAAAATAATCTCAGTCGCAATATCACAGGTGGCTGGGTAGCGATGCAGGAACAATATTTTCTTAGCGCGTGGATTCCTTACAGCAAAGCGCAAAATCATTATTTTAGTCGAGTTCATGACAAAAATATTTACACTATAGGATTTGTAGGGCCTGAATTAGATGTGCCCGCAGGAACTCAATTTTCAACCAATGCGAAATTATATGTAGGACCAGAATTACACGAAGATCTCGAAAAATTAGCGCCTAATTTATCAAAGACAATTGACTTTGGTTGGTTATTTTTTATTTCTGAGCCTATTTACTGGTTGCTAGCACAAATAAATAAGTTTGTCGGAAACTGGGGTTGGTCAATTGTTTTAATTACGCTCATTATCAAATTACTTTTCTATAAATTATCAGCAACGAGTTATCGATCGATGGCAAAGATGCGAGATTTACAGCCACGAATGAATACGCTTAAAGAACGCTTTGGAGAAGATCGACAAAAAATGAGCCAAGCGATGATGGAACTTTATCGAAAAGAAAAAGTGAATCCTCTAGGTGGTTGTTTGCCGATGTTAATTCAAATGCCCTTTTTCATCGCACTCTATTATGTGTTGATAGAAAGCGTTCATTTACGTCATGCTCCTTGGATTTTGTGGGTAAAAGATTTATCAGCGCCAGACCCTTTATATATTTTACCGGGGCTAATGATGCTTTCGATGTTATTACAAACTCGATTGAGTCCTACTCCACCTGATCGTACACAAGCGATGATGATGTACATTATGCCGATTGCATTTTCAGTATTTTTTGCAACGTTTCCAGCAGGATTGGTGTTGTACTGGTTTGTGAATATCCTTTTCTCTATTGCACAGCAAGCGTATTGTATGAATAAATTTTCAGGCTCTAAATTGAAAAAGTTAGGTAAAAAGTAGTGTGTTCTGGTGAATATAAATAATGAAACAATTGCCGCAATTGCTACAGCAAGTGGACCGGCAGGAATAGGTGTTATTAGGGTGTCAGGGTCACTGGCACCTTTAATCGCACAAACTATTACAGGACAGTCTCTAACTCCCCGCTACGCACAATACAGTCGTTTTCACGATGAAAAAAACAATATTATCGATGAAGGGCTTGTTATTTATTTTCAAGCACCCAATTCTTTTACCGGTGAAGATGTTGTGGAATTTCAAGGGCATGGTGGCCAAATTATTTTAGAATCTTTACTCCAACGAATCATTCGTTGCGGTGCACGATTGGCAAGACCCGGGGAATTTTCAGAGCGCGCTTTTTTAAATAATAAATTAGATTTAACGCAAGCTGAAGCAATTTCGGATCTTATTTCTGCAACATCTGAACAAGCGGCACGTTCAGCAATGCGCTCTTTACAGGGTGAGTTTTCCCAGGTGGTTCATGCTATCGTAGAAAAATTAATTGCTTTACGTATGTTTGTCGAAGCAGCAATCGATTTTCCTGAAGAAGAAATTGATTTTCTTTCCGATGGTCGAATTACACAACAATTAACAGAAATAAAAAAACAATTGGGTGATTTGAAAAATAAAGCGCAGCAGGGCGTTATTTTGAGAGACGGAATTAAATTAGCTTTGGCGGGGTCTCCGAATGTAGGAAAATCGAGTTTATTAAATCGACTCACCGGTGAGGATACTGCTATCGTGACACCGGTTCCAGGTACTACACGAGATTTACTCAGAGCTGAAATCAGCATTGAGGGCGTGCGTTTTCAATTGGTAGATACGGCCGGATTGCGAGACAGCCAAGATGTTGTTGAACAAGAAGGCATACGTCGAGCAGAAAACGAAATTAAACAAGCAGATCTTTTATTGTTGGTTTTGGATCATAGTCATTCGTCGGATTTCAATAACCTATTTTCCGCCATGATAGAGAATTTTTCAGGACGAAACAGATTAATTATTATACGTAATAAAATTGACCTTACTCAAAATGAACCCATGACGCTGGAACAAGATGGAGTTAAAACTGTTCTTATTTCTGCGAAAACAGGCTTGGGAATTGATCTATTGAAAAAAACGATTCTTGACACGATTGGTTTTCAATCAGTGGGTGAAGGAAATTTTAGTGCGAGAAGACGTCATTTATTAGCAATAGAAACCGCTGAAAAGCATTTGAAAATTGGGGAAGCCCATTTATCAAATGAGCGGGCTGGTGAGTTGCTTGCTGAAGAATGTCGGCTTGCTCAAAATTCACTGAGTGAAATCACCGGAGAATTCAGAGCAGACGATTTGCTCGGAAAAATTTTCTCGACGTTTTGTATAGGAAAATAATTTTTTTGTCTCAAGAATTAAATAGACTCCCCCGCTAAGAGGAGTCATTCAATATAAACCTAAAATAAACGTAATCAATCTAAGTCAAAGCACAAGAATATTAGGAATCCAAATTAATCATGCTTCCGTAGTTTTTTCTTTGCACAAATTTCACGCGTGATTTCAATGGCTTCTTGATAGTTTTCCGCGAAAAATACACCTTGTGCACCGTGATGAATACCCGCATTGGTTAACATTTCTCTAGGTTGATCTTGTAATCCACTGATAACAACAGCGGTGTCTTTGGCGTGGCAATCTTTGATTAAATTTTGAAGGCTTCGCGCACTTGTTCCATCAAGATAAGGCACTAAAGGCATGCGTATGATTAGTGCTTTGGGCATTTCACTGATCGGTCGTATAGCATCGATAAAGTCACCCGCTACGGCAAAAAATAGAGGCCCACTAATTTTAAAAACTTCCACCTTGGCTGGGAGAGTTAGGCGCTGATTTTCTTCATCAAGCGTATCACCATTAATGTCTGTAGAGATAGCAACTGATTTGCTCATTTCACGCATGAACAGTAATGATGCAACAATAATGCCTACAGAGATTGCAACGGTTAAATCTACTAATATTGTTAGGAAAAATGTCAGTAGAAGTAATAGTCGATCGGTATTTGATAATCGAAGAATGTGTGCAAATTGATGAACTTCACTCATACCCCATGCGACAATAAATAATATGGCGGCTAATGCTGCCATTGGGATATAACCCATATATTTAGTGGCGAATAATACAAATATTAAAATAAATGCAGCATTAAATAGCCCAGCTACAGGTGTTGTGGCTCCTGCTCTAATATTGGTTGCAGTTCGCGCTATTGCTCCAGTGGCTGGCAAGCCACCAAATAGTGTAGAGGCGATGTTAGCGATACCAGTCGCAACAATTTCTTGGTTAGGACGGTGTTTATAACCGGTCATTCCGTCAGCAACAACGGCTGATAGCAATGATTCGATTCCAGCGAGGAAGGCAATCGTGAATGCAAGAGGTACCACATCATTTATTTTATCGAGCCCAATTTCAGGAATTGAAGGCAAAGGAAGCCCAGAGGGGATATTTGGAAACCGTATGGCTATGGTATCAGTGGGGATGTTGAAGAAGGCTACTACAAGTGAAGACAAAACTACAACAACGATATATCCCGGTAATTTAGGAGTAAAATGACGCATCAATATAATGATGGCAAGCGAACCCAATCCAATCAATAACGTTTCTAAACCGATACTATGAGCATGATTAAAATAAGCACCCCATTTTTCAATGAATTCTGCAGGAACAGACTCCATTTTTATACCAAAAAAATCTTTAACCTGTGATGAAGCAATTATCACTGCAATACCGGCAGTAAAACCGGTAATCACCGAGTGTGGAAAGAAATTAATTATTCTACCGAACCTGAGATAGCCCGCAGCAAGTAGAATAAATCCGGCCATTAATGTTGCGACAAGTAGCCCATCATAGCCATATTGAGCAATACCATTAAAGACAATAACCACGAATGCGCCTGTTGGGCCGCTGATTTGTACGCGTGATCCACCTAGCAGAGAAACTAAAAAACCGGCAACAATCGCGGTAATTAAACCTTTATCTGGTGAAGCACCACTGGCGATTGCTAAAGCCATTGATAAAGGCAGGGAAACAATTGCCACAGTGAGGCCTGCTATTAAATCAGTCCTAAGTGTTTGTAGACTGTAGCCTTCTTTCAAAATGCTGAATAGTTTAGGTGTAAATTGCATAGGTGTTCTCTACTGCTTTGTTAGTGAAAAGAATAATACATGTTAATCTTTAGTTAATCTAATTGCAATATGATTGACCCCTATTGGGCAATAAGTACTGGCGTTAAACGCTCAAAGTGCCGGATTTATTGGAACTTATAGGTGGATCCAATTACATTATTATGCTAGGCTCAAAACATAGCTAATACTGGACGGAAGTAATTTGCTTAAATTTTCATTAAAGGAGAAGCTATGAAACAGAGTTTAAAGAAGATCATAAAAGGTTACCTATCCTTTCGTAAGAAATATGCACACGGAAATCGATCTGTTATGCGAGTTTTGTCTATGTATGGCCAGAAGCCAAAAATTATGGTCATAGCCTGTTGCGATTCGCGTGTTGATCCGGCCTTAATATTACAATGTGATCCAGGTGACTTATTTGTTGTGCGAAATATCGCAAATATCGTTCCGCCTTATGAAAAAGATAAAGCGCACCATGGTACTAGTGCAGCGCTGGAGTTTGGAATTACAGTTTTAGAAGTTAAACATCTTATCGTGCTCGGACATAGTCAATGTGGAGGGATGCAAGCTCTTATGGAAAAACGAACTGAAAGTAACTTCGACTTTATTACCAACTGGGTGTCAATCATCGATGCACCGGTCGAAGTACTTGAGAGTGTGGATGATTGTGCAAAATATGCTTTGAACGAATCTTATCAACATTGCCTTACGTTTCCTTGGATTGCAGAACGCGTTGCGCAAAATAAATTGAATGTTCATCAATGGTTTTTTGATATATCAACAGGGCAAATCCATACGTATTCACAGGAAGAAAATGTATACAAGCCTCTTGAAGAGGCTAACTTGATACAAAAATAGAATGAATGGGGTCAAGTCTAATATTGCTACCTTCTTATGTGTGCAGTGCAATCTCTTTTTCGGTGGCATGCTTTATTGCAAGGTCAATTTCCGTCTCATCGAAAACACGGATTCCATTGTCCGATAAAAGTTTCGCTGTAACACCCATGCCGATTAATAACGATCGTGAATGAGTTCCATCATATACTTGTTTTGATCCGCAAGAAGGGCTTTTCGCTTTTAAAATGGCAACATGAATATCATGTTTTCTGGCCAACTCTAAGGCTTTTTCTGCACCTCGAAGATATTCAGCGCTGACATCATCACCTTGTATAGTCAAAACTTTCCCTTGCCTTTTTAATACATGCTCGGCAGTTTTTCCGGGTTCTATTTCGGAAGGTGGTCTAGGCGTTGGTAAACCTCCCGCCATTTCAGGACAAATTGCTATCACTTTTCCTTCCTGAATCCATTGTTGCAAAAGCGCATTAGACTGCAAACAGTCTTTTGCATCAAAGCGTACTTTCTGCCCGATCAAACAAGCACTAATAAGGATTTTTGACATAGAACACCTCTTTATAGCTATGACATATCTTTGAAGGATAAATTAAAAGGGTCTATTTTCATATAGTAATTTTTTTTGTGGCTAAATTACACAGTTGTAACTAGGGGTATAAAATCTTTAATCTCTGTCTAAAATAGCATATTATCAAAATTGCAACAATTAGAGGTGTCACTATGTCAATTAAAGTTTATGCTGAGCGGTATAATGAGTTTCAACACCAATTAGGACAAGGAGTTGAGCAAGATTATGAGGCTATTATAACCGAGCTTTTTAGCCCTGAGTTTAAAAAAACGGCAAACGGGGATGTATTAGTTAGCAATCGATCTCAATTATTCTCTCAATGCGAAAATTGTAGAGAAATGGCGGGAAAGTGGACAATCCAAAGCACAGATATAATTCCTTCCGCTGATAATACTCAATGTACGATTCGTTATTTGTTAACATCTGAAAAAGCAGGGCAATTTGATGTCATTGCTATAATGACTATTTCTAATGGATTAATAGATCGTGTTGATGAAGTATATTATCAACCTGAGAGTGAAAACAATGGATATATTTGAGAAAGGAATTTTTCAGAATACAATTTTAATACAGAGTTAAATTATGAATCGTGTAAAAGATAAAGTGATTATTGTTACAGGTGGATCAACAGGAATTGGTCAGGCTGCTTGCCATTTATTATCAAAACAAGGTGGAACAATTGCAGTTGTTGATATTAATGATTCTGCAGGAAAAGAAACTGTAAAATACATTCAAGATCACGGTGGGAATGCTGAATATTGGAACATGGATGTTACAAATGAATTAAATATTGAAAAATGTTTTTTGTGAAATTAATCAGAAATTTGGTCGCATTAATGTTTTAGTCAACAATGCAGGATTTATTGGCAGCAACAAACCCACTCACGAATTAACAGAGTCTGAATGGGACAAAGTCATGAATATTAATGCCAAAGGAACTTTTTTCTGCACTAAACATGTGATTCCTTATCCCTAAAAATCCGGGGGTGGAAGTATTATTAATATTTCTTCCATTCACGGGCTCGTTGGCAGCCCCGACTACCCTGCTAACCATGCATCAAAAGGTGCCATTCGATTAATGAGCAAAACCGATGCGATGATTTACGCCAAAGATAAAATCAGAGTAAATTCAATTCACCCCGGCTACATAAACACACCCAACCTCGGCGAAATTCCTCAAAAAACCGACTCAACCCCTTCCGACATTCGCGCTGCTTTCGACAAACTCCAACCCCTCGGCAATATCGGCGACGCCAATGACATCGCCTACGGCATCCTCTACCTTGTTTCTGATGAATCTAAATTCGTAACTGCCAGCGAGCTCGTTATCGATGGCGGGATTTATGGTGGGCGGATGTTTGATTAGAATTGAACAGTTTCTTAAGTTAATTCAACAGGTTAACCATGACTACAGCCAAAGTAGTTAATTATCCAAATGGCGAGCAAATAATCTCATTGCCACTGACTGACCTACATCTAGATGCTAAATATGTCTTGATCCAACCCGTCCGAAACGGATTGAATGTTTGAACAAATCAAACTTCATTGTATGATGTTCCCCAATGAGAATAAAATATTAGGAAAATAAATAAATAAATAAATAAATAAAATTTTAAGCGCACAATCACCATAAGTGGCAAAATCGAAAAGATTAATATTCAATAATTTTACAGCTAAAGTCGTCTTTTTCAGAACATGCTATTTTCATATCAGAATCAAAATTGAAAATAAGTTGTAGGGTTTTAGTTTTTTCATTGTTTTGTATAGAAATGCTAAATACAGAATTTATTTCAAAATTTGATTGGATCGCAGCATTACCGCTTTTATCCGTTTTATATTTGGTCGGTTTATTTTCAATATATATTTTGGCATTCCTGAATGTATTGGTTAAATTAATATTTAACTGTTTGATTTTTCTAGGCGTAAAGCCTGAGTAGGCCATTCTCAATGGTTGCCCATGAAGGAATAATAACAGGGTATTATTGACGAGCTTTATTTCATATCCTTGATTTTTTAGATCATTGTCAAGTAATGCTATTATACTGGGGGTTTTAAATTGCAAACTAAAGTCTCTTGATTTGCAAATGGCGGTAGTATGTACAAGTAGTAGAAAACTAACAAAACAAGAGTTAATTAGAAACGTTTTCAATTTTTTTCCTCTCGATTATTAAACAATAACCTACCACTAAAAAAAACAAGGAGAGTAGCGAAGATAGAACAATCGATGCTGGATCTGGGGTGTCCAAGATATTGAAATCGCAAGATAGCTCATCGTTTATTAACGCACACTGACTTAACTTTAAAGCGATCTGATATAAGCTACTATATGTGTTTAATACAATTACAATCCCAATTATTGCGCAAGCAATACTTAATGAGAATGATATTAAAACCCCCCATCTATTTTGTACACCTTCTCTTACGGCCGATAAAGCAGCAGCAGATGCTAAGACTAGCAATAAAGAGCATAAATAACCTAGATATTGGCTAAACAGAGAAACGTATTCATGGTAAATCCATTTACTCATAGAACCTCGCTGAAGGAAATTAACTAATGCATTAATGATCTTAGGAGATAAAAGCGATATCGTCAAATGGAGCAGAGATTGAGTCAATTGTTTCATTATTTGATTTCAGTGACACAATCAAAGTGTCCTATAGAAAAATATTGCGCGTCGCGTCTTGAATTGTGAGAAGTTTTGGGCAAATCACTGCTAAACTAAATCAGTAATCTAAATTTAATTATATAATATACATGGTGTAAGATTGACAAGGGAAAGTACCTGCATTTTTGTAATCAGAATGCCAATAATTCAGGTGCTTTTCACTCAAATAAAAACAAAAATAATAGTGAGCAATGATGTTAGATATTTGTTTCGTAAGCGATGTGCAAAGTTTCGACTTTAACGCCGTCCTCTTCCATGGCTTTTTTACCTTCGTCAGATTGTAATAAGGCATTGAATTTGCCTAAATCAGCGACTTCGAAAATTAGGCCTGTAAAGTTTGGATTTACTGGGCTACGAAAGACGCGTGCAGTTGCTCCAATTGATGCCATTAAATCATGGCGGCTACCTGGTTTTCGAGTCCAAGCCTGAATCCATCGATCTCCATCTTCTACTTCATGTGTGGCAATTACTGTTGTCATAAGTCACTTTCCTTGTTGGGTTGATAAATGCACGTTGGCAATCCCATATAGATTGCCGGGGTCAGCCAAAGCATATGTTATATAGCATAGTACATGTTGATTAAGTGTGCTTATTGATCAAAATGAATAGAGAGGGCCAACAATTAGTTTTGCAGCCTAAAAAGTAGATGTGGCAAGGGTTTCGGGGCATTAAGATCTGTGTCAAACCGTAAAATCTCCTGGATATTTTACATTCTCAACAGGTAAGGGAGTGAGTCAATGGGTTCATATGATAGTTTTGTGAAACAATTGACCCGATTGAAGCGATCGATTGTGTCAATTGACCCAATCTCTGACTCAGTGACACAATCGACCCAATTTGTTGATAGAATGAGTCAGTTGTGTCATGCTTGGACATTATGAATCAATTAAGGCAAAAGGATGAAGTATCCCCAAAAAGAATCTTCAGTTTTGGAGTTCAAGCGTGATATTCCACAGAAGAAGCAGACCCTATTAAAGACGATAGTAGGTTTTGCTAATACTTATGGTGGGGAAATGGTTATAGGAGTAGACGATTCTGGAGAAATAATTGGTGTCCCAGAAGATAGTGTTGATCAATTAATTGATGACCTTAACCGCTCTATCTACGATACGGTGAGTCCTAGTATATACCCTTCCATTTATACTAAACGCATTGGAGATCAGTTGGTTGTCATTGTTGATATTGCCGAAGGCGGCAATAAACCATATCACTTTCGTAATGAGAGAATAAATGAAGGAACATTTGTTCGAATGGGCACGCATACAATGCTTGCGACACAAGATATTATTCAGCAATTACAATGGCAAGGCCAAAGGAAATTTATTGATGAAATGCCTGTATACGCAGCTCAAGAAGACGATATAGATACGAAAATATTTGAGAAATTTTTACAAGAACGTAAGCAGGGTTATTTAACAGTCGATCTTCAAGAAATGCTGTTTCATTATGAAATTCTTACGAAAGATAGAGGGCGTGTTTACCCAACTGTGGGTGGAATATTATTGTTTGGAAAAAACCCTGCTAAATTTTTTCCAGAGGCATTTACTATTTGCTCGCATATTGCTGGAATAGATGGTCGGGAAGTAATAGCAACTATAGACTCTGGTGGACAATTGTTTGCACAGTATAAGGAAACTGTTGCGTTTGTTACGAGTAGACTAAACACATCCTTTACGATAAAAGGAACAGGTACGCGAGAAGAGCAATTAGAAATTCCACCTGAGGCGCTTCGTGAGATTGTTCTGAACGCTACTGTTCATAGAAATTATCTTATTAATGGCCCAACTAAAATCACTATATATGATGATCGAGTGGAAATTTTCAGTCCAGGTAATTTTCCAGGGCCAATTTTAGATGATAAAGTTGATATTGGCGTTACGTATATCAGAAATTCCATAATCACGAGGGTATTTCGTGATATGGGATATATTGAAAAACTAGGATCGGGTTTTATCACATTATTTAAAAGCTATGCTGAGAGAAAATTACCGATCCCTGTGATCACTGAGGGAACTGGATTTGTGAAATGTATTTTACCCAGAAAACCAAAAGTAGAACATTCCGAAAATCTAGAATATTCAGAAATGGTTAACGCAATATTTTTTACAAAAGGTGAAATTAGAGTGAGTGATGTCATGGAGCATTTGAATGTATCACGTTCTACTGCGGGTCGAATTCTGATGAAGCTAACAAAAGATGGTCAACTCAATAAAGTTGGTCATGGTTCAGCTATTCGTTATGTGAAAATATAAAGGGAGACATTTATGGATGATCTTAATATCGAAAAACTCCGAAATGATACTCCAGGCTGCAAAAATGTAGTTCATTTTAATAATGCTGGCGCCGCCCTACCACCGCTTTCAGTTACCAACGCAATCAAGGAACATCTCGATTTAGAGTCATCAATAGGTGGCTATGAAGCTGCGCAAGCCGCTCTCGATAAATCAGAGAAAATTTACGATTATGCTGCCCAACTAATTAATTGTGATCGTGAAGAAATCGCATTTCTCGAAAATGCTACACGTGCATGGGAAATGGCTTTTTGTAGCCTTAAATTCAATAAAGGCGATCGGATCTTAACAGCTATGAGCGAATATGCTAGTAATTATCTTGCATTTTTGCATTGTTCAAAACGCACGGGCGTTATTATAGATGTCGTGAAAAATGATTCTTTTGGACAACTAGATTTAGAAGACTTGCGATTTAAAATTAATGATCGCGTTAAATTAATTGCCATCACTCATATTCCTACACAAGGGGGTTTAATCAATCCAGCAGAAGAAGTGGGTAAAATCGCTCGAGAAAATAATATTCTTTATCTTCTCGACACTACGCAATCAGTGGGACAAATGCCAGTTGATGTGAAAAAAATAGGCTGTGATTTTCTTTGCGCTACAGGTAGAAAATATTTGCGCGGACCAAGAGGAACGGGATTTTTGTATGCTAGTAAGAAAATACTTGATCAATGTGACCCTCCTTTTGTTGATCTTCATTCAGCGACGTGGATAAAAGATAATGATTATATTTTAAATCCGACAGCCCACCGTTTTGAAACGTGGGAACAAAATATAGCTGCAAAAATAGGCCTTGGTGTAGCAATAGAATACGCATTGAATTTAGATCTTTCAAAAATTTGGGATAGAATACAATTGTTGTCAAATCTTTTTCGTCAGCAATTATCTAGTATTCAAAATATCGAATTGCACGATCTCGGAGTAAATAAATGTGGTATTGTGACCTTTACTTGTAAAGGAAAAAAGGTTGATGATATCCAGCAAGCTTTATCAAAAAGAAAAATTAACGTCTCTATTTCACTACAAGAATATGCACGATTGGATATGTCTGCGCGACATTTACCGGCAGTAGTTCGAGCTTCAGTACATTATTATAATACTGAAGAAGAGGTCAATTTATTTTGTGAAGCGATAAAATCAATTTCAGAAGCTAAATAATCAGTTGAATATTAATACCGTAAATACTAAGTTATTAGTATATTTGATGTTTATTCAACTGAAAGCCTAACCATGAATTATTAGTAGTCTGCTGTGAATTGTAAACTAATAGGGTCTTAAATCAATAGCTTAAGGGCCAAAAAATAATGGCTAGAAACAAAATTTGCTTCATTCTTAGCATATAGCTACGAGATCGTAGCAGTCTTAGATTCTAGCCTTGCGACTAACAGTCATGAAAAATCAGATAATAGCATTATTGAACCTTCTGATTTGGTTCTTTTATAATATTTGGCGTCTGAAGTAATGAATACAGTGTTGACAGATTCTAATGCAACTGCGTGATACAAAGTATCAAAAAGATGGTGATTATATTTTGAAGATAAATGAGCTGCGGATGTGTAGACTTCAATTTCTTCATTGATAGCAAAGTTCATAGCTAGCAAAGACCCTAAAATCTCAGCTGTTCGGTTAGTATCAAGTCGCCTGCAAATTACAGAAATCACCTCTGGTAGCCAGTGAATTGGCTGTTGAATCTGACACTCACCTCTTTCAATAAGCTTTAATAAATTCAGTGCCTTGTCAATATGTTCTTTATCATCGTCTGTTTTGAAAATCCACTTCAATATAACACAGGCATCAATAACATAAGACTTCATTTTCTACCATCTTGACGAATAGTTAGGAGTTTTTTGGCAGATTGCATAGGTAACTCTTGTCGTATGGTCAGTAATTTATGAATAGCTTTTTTCCTCTGAAGCTGTAATTTATGTTCTTCTATGGCTCGACTCATTAATGAGGCGATAATTTGACTCTTATTGTCATGAGCGAAGGTCTTATTAAATTCACGCTTGATATTTTCGGGAACACTATAATTTACAGTTGCTGCTGTCATGTCATTTCTCCTCATTGTTGAAATTTTCTTTAGGTATAAAAGATTTCAACAATATTTTCAAGCAAGCGGTGCCCCGTTAAACTGTGCCCCTGTAGAGTAAGATTCCATGATACTGGCGATAAGCAAAATCAGTTACCGATTGACAGTAGATGACATCGCCAAGCCCTTTCAATTCGGTAATTTGAGACTTCCTTCCTATAGGATCTGATCCCAGTACCCTTAACTTATGACAATTATACTCTTGGTCATAACAGCCCTAGTTGATTATCATTTTAAGACCAACATATATTCTGATTCGTAGAATATTAAAACGTGTACTATAATGAATAGCAAAGGCGTAGTATCTTGAGTTGTGAGAGGTTTGGAGAAAGTGATATCAGTTTATTTGAAAAACCATATTTATATTATATAATAAAACGATTATATGCTTTGGTAAACAGTATACTAAAGTCAAGTTAATAGATGAGGAGATATGCTATGCGCATGCATCGAAGAGAAGATAATAGAGGTAAAATGCAAATAGCAGCTTTATCGGCGGCAATAATCAAGAAATTATTGGATATATCAAACTGTTCTCAGCATTATCGTGTTGAAAAATCTGGTGATTGCATAAAAATTCGAGAAAGTACTCAACATCCTCCCATACAAAGAAGAAAAGAGCGTTTTGAGGAGTTAGTGAGACAATTAGAAGGTAAAGGAATATTTAAATTTGCTGATACACATTTCGTCGGCATTGTAGATGGTCGAGAGATTAATATTCCATGTAAGTCAGTAACCCAGATTAATGTTAGAAAATTATGTGCATTTCTTGGAGTAGGCGTTACGGAAAAACCACAAAATGTCGAAGAAAGCGTTTGGGTAGTGATTCCTAACGAGATTAAAATTCGATGGAATAGATTTAGTCCTGAATTGCAAGAGTATATTGTAACCTGTTGTGAGCCAAATGCTGGGGATAATATTGTTAATTTACTTGAAACAAGATTGATAACTGATTCAAAGCGCTCTCCGATTACATTTGATGTCCCCAATATTCCAGTTCATTTGCCAAATCCTGATTTGAAAGGTGGGGCAAGTAATGAAGTGTATGACTTAGTGGAAATACTTAACATTAAACAGCGAGATCCTAATCATCCTGAACGACGAGCAGATCCGTTAACGCGTCGTTACTTTGATCTGAAAGAAGTCATACCTGCTAAGGAAGTTCATGAAAAAATTTTACAACAGGGCATGCCTCGTGGTCCAAAGTAGAGTACGTCGCTGAAAAAGATCAGCATAATTATCATTTAAATCTTTGCCATCAGGTTTGATAACTTTCGTTAATGCGAGCAGTAGTAGCATTCTTTTTTGATTAGGACCCACCCCAATCTTCAAGCCACAAATCGGGTTTTTCTTTACGGAACTTTTTAACTAGCGCGATGCTATCCGGATCGTCGAGCGCGATGACCTCAACGCCTTTTTGTTTGAGTAATTCGACGTTAGCAGGTCCCGAATTAATTGTATCACCGATAACAACGCGTCCGATTTTGAACTGGATGATCGTGCCGGTACACATCATGCACGGACTTAAAGTTGTGTAGAGTGTTGTTTTGCGCCTTGAAGGCATCCGTCCTGCGTCGCGCATTGCTGACATTTCACCATGGAGAACGGGGTTTCCTTCTTGAACTAGCATATTATGTCCTTTACCGAGAATCTTGCCGTTCTCGTCGACAATTACGCTACCAATGGGACAACCACCTTCATTGTAGCTTTTCAATGCCTGCTCATAGGCCATATGTAAAAAATATTTATGATCCAGTTCTCGTTGATGAGCTTTTGCCTTGGGTTGTAAATTAGTGACCACAGAATCCCCTTTGTGATTATCAGCATTGCTGCTCAATGATACAGCAAGAACCACTGGCAGAATCAAGAATTTTATCATAACCGCCCTCTGTTGGTTTCACGAAATAAGAAAGATTGTAATTTAATTGACACTCAATGGCAAAACCCATGGAGGCAAATGGGCGAGGCCGTCTATATTATTGGTAGGGAAATACATGCTATTTTCATTTTATAAAAATTTATTATCCCAAAATAATTTAACCAGGTCGTATTTTCGGGTCATGTTAAATTTTGATTTTATTTTATTGATGTTTGTTTCTACAGTTCTGCTTGAAATATGCAATTTAACTGCAATATTTTTCATCGAATAACCATGTGCAAGTAATTTTAAGCATGCAGATTCTTTTTCTGTAATCGAGATATCTTTACCTAGATATCTTAAGTAATATTTCTGTGGGAGGTTTTGAGTGTTAGAACTGTCATTAGGGTCTGAAGTATCAGCATTAATATTTGTATTGTTAGAATCCGAAGATAAACTAATTCGGTTCGAATCGGCAGATTTAATTATTTTTATTGCTGTGCTTTGAAAATAATGCAAGAAGTTTACAATTTCCTCTATATTGCTAATCAAGTGCGAAGCGGGACTTTTGTGATTAATTGCAATTAAGATGGCATTAATGCAGTCATCATATTTTTTAATAATAAGCAATGGCTCGATAATGTTATATTTATTTCGGATATCTTTTATTGTGTTTTCGGGCCAACCAAAGTTTTTATCCTGATCAATTGTAGGGACATAGATTCCCGATTTTACTTGGCTATAATTATTTGCGGTTGCTGGAAATTTGTTTTGTTTAATGAAATATTCTTCAGGCCACTCGCCTGTATTTGATAAATTAAAGAATTCTTTGTTAGGAAAAACTCTGCAATATCCGAAGTAATTAATATTTAAACTACCTTCAAAACTGGCGATGATGTTATTCACATCGCCATAAGATTTAAATGAAGGATTATTTTTTATGGAAAAAGTCATCGTAAGATACCTTAACGGTAAACAGAATTCATCACAGCAATAGCCTCTATATAATTCGATATTATATAGAGGCTACTCTGGAGATGTCAATTTATCGTAATTAGTCCAAGTATATGCGCTGTGGTATGATGTGTATCAATCCATATGAAATGAAAAGCTTACTTCGTGAACATAAGAATGCTAAGATATATTGGGACGCCAGTACAAGAACCCTATATATCATGGGATAGAATTGTGTAGATGTGAACATACAGAGCGCGAATTTAAAGACCACGGAGTAGATTATCTTGAAAAGGACATATTCTCCCGACAGAGATCAGGCTATTGCACCTGTTACATATTGGTTCGCAGGCGGAAAGTTAAGATTCGAATTAGAAAATATTGATGACACAGATGGCTATAGACTTTGTATTATAGTGCGGGATCAGGATGAAGAGAGAATATTAACAAAAACTATTGTGGATAAGATATTTTGGAGCACGATCCAATATGATGAGGTAGCAAAAAATATTATTTTTCTATCAACATCAAAAAAAGTTACCATTCTCCATATTAATGGACAAAAGATTGATGAGATAGAACTTGGGTCAGATGTAAAATGTTTTTTAATTTATCATGAATCACAAAAAATCGTTATACACACTCTAGACGATAGTGTATGGATTTATCATAGAGCCGAAAAAAAACTTGAAAGGGCGGTAAAAGCAGTAGCAACGGCTGTGTCAAAAAATCTGCTTTTCTTTATAGCAACTGATGGTACATTAACAAGTATTAAGTATGATGAATCAAATTCTCCTTTGGCAACCAAATCTCTGGTCAATTTAAGACTCACTGCTAATTCGCCTATAATCTCAATACATCCGAGTTTGCCAATCGTAGCCATTACGAATAACGAATATTGTCTAAATGGGAAAAGGATCGAAATTTCACTTTATCATTTGGAGACAGGAGGTTTATTAGGGGTAATTACTGATATTAGTTTTCCCATAAGAGAGATGAGATGGTTACCAAAAACGAACAGACTATTGTGTGTTACTCGAGCCGTTCAGCCAATCAGCGGCACATCAAACGATTACATCGAGATAATTTCGTTAGATAATTTTCACGAGCATTTTATTTTTGAGTGTGCTAGTAAAACAATTCAGGTAGTAACAGATTCAGAAGAAAAAATACTATTAACCTCTCAATTAGGTCGAGCTCAGAGTTGGAGGCTTCCAAGTAGACAGAGTAAGCAAGATAAACTGACGTTTAAGATTAGATTGGAAAGCGGAGAATTAGTACAGATAAACGGAATTGGATTATTAAAGTTATTACATGCGAGTGTACAAGAAGTTCTAACCCCAATAGTGCTAAAACATAAGGGATATTCCGCTAATGCTTTAAGAACGATTCGACAAGGAGAAGATTGGCTTAGAACCGCAGGTCGACTAGCAACTTATGTTTCTGGAGAGATTGCATCAGTACCTAGTTGTAGCTTTTTGAGAAATGATCAAAGTAAGTTATATGGGGATTTTACAATTGGAGTAAACGGGCAACATCAGACTAGAGTCGAAACAAAAAAAGAGCATGTTTCAATCAAACACGCAGCGTCTGGTCGATATCCGGATATTGCGAAGTACATCAACGGATTTCTTGAGCTACAGGCCATTAAAGTAAGCACGGAAAAACTTTATCAGGCGATGTGTTCAATTGTTTATTCAACAGTTCGGAGCCCAGAATTTCCACTTGATCAAGCACATGCAAGTTTAGCAAGAGTACTTAAAGATCGTCTTAGAGGAAATGATTATCCTCGTGAGATGAGCGGAATATTTAAAGAGTTTCTTGATAGTCTACTGTTGCTTATGTTTGGTATGGAAGGTTCGAGAATAAATACAACGTTTTTAACAGGAAGCATGTTATTAGATCTAATTGAGAATCACTGCACTTTTGGACGACTCAATAGAGTTTTTTCTTGGCAAAATATGTTCACGTCGGGTCCTGGGTATCATTGGAATGATTTTGAGCAACGTGATCTGGGTGGTAAATTCCCATTGGCTTCAAATAGCACTGGCCCCGATAATTTTAAACATAGAACTGCAATTCTAGGGTGCAGTGAGGCCGATGAACCAAGAAAATTGAAGGAAATAATAGAAGATTATCAACATTATAGAGCCCTAAAAAAAGAAATACATATCACTTTACATTGGTTATATAACTTGTCTATGGATGATCGATTGGATCTCGCGAGATCCAATAATTTACTTGAGCTAAGAGCAAAACTCAAAGATGTTTTTAAACGACGATTAGTTAGTGCATTTAATTTACAGCCAAATGTAAGTATCCCACGGTTGATTACTAATTCAGAATTGTGCATTAGACAATATGAGCTTCAACAACAGTCACAGCAGTTAACAGGTTTGAAACACTATTACTTAGTGGTGACAAATATAACTACTCTGGAGAAGAAATCAGACAAATATTACCACCGTATAGATATACCCTGTAAGCTGTTACCAGCCGACTATCTTTCTGGTTTGCCAAAAGTAATAAATGTTACGAGTCAACATCAAGATACCAAAGCAGAGGTATTCTTAGTTGATCGACAAATATGCGGTATTCGAAAAACATTTAATAGATCTTCACTAAAAGACTCAATTTTAGAAGATTCAGGTGAAGTCGTGAGTATGCGACAGAAAACTATACAAACACAGCCAACCTCAACATCAATAACATCTATGATTGAACTTATGTTGTTTGGCCCAGAACGTTACGCTGAATTCGAAGCTCGAAAAAAACGACAGCATGTTGAACAAGACGTTACTCATCCGACGAAAATATCAGTACCATTGTGTGTTCTTGTTGAGAGATATATTCAAGAAATAAGCATGCCCTATTTCGACTTTTTTGCGTTTATACCTGAAGAATGTGTAGTGACAAGAGCAATCATGAATTTGAAAAGAGATTATGGCAGATTTGTACCAGAATGGATTGGGGTTGTTGGGAGTATAGAGAATCTCGATCGAATACTTCAGTTATTAACGTTGAAAGACTTCATTGGAGGTTTTCTAACACAAAAAGATAGAGTGATAAATAAAATACAAACCATTGTGCGTCTCGGTCAAGAAGACTTAGAAAATTTTGCAAATGTAATTTTAGAACAATATAGTCATGAACAGGCACAATTTGATAGGTCAATGATTAGATATGAGTGGATTAGAATCGCTGGAAGGCGGAGTATTTTATATAATATCTTACGTAAGATACAATTTATTAATATTACGAAAAACGTAGATACACTCACCGGTGAAATAACAAAATCGTCTATAATAGACGTTATTAGACTAGAAATTCAGTTATCAGATGAAGTAACTGAAAATTTTGCCATAAGCATATTAAAAGTAATTGAGCATCTTCTATTGAACAGAAGAATGCAGGCACAACCCTATTACATTCCTGAAGTGCTAGTTAATGAAGTTGTGTACGTACCCAATTCTAACGAACCCCCGCAAACTCGTGTGTATCCAAAAAAAGAATTTATTGATACAGTTATCAGGCTTGCTAATGAAGTGAGTAGCGTTAATCTTAGCGATAAACAAACTATTATTCTTGCTATGAAAATAATACATAAGTTGACAAATTTTAATTTTGAAAGAGTATTCAGTGTTCGATCGTGTTTAAATACAGAATTAGCACCTTGCCCGCGTTGTTATGCTGAAACGGCTCCTTCCTATCCCGGGTTACCGTACGATTATGATCAAACAGTGTGTTTAGTTTCAGATCAAAATCCATATTATCATCGTGCAGTACCTAGAGAAGAAGATAAAGGCTGTAAATCAGTTGATCTTGAAACTCTCAATATTTTAAATACAAATCTCGATCCGCCCCAGCCTTTACCTACGATTCTTTCATTTGTGAAACACGCAAATGAGCGTTTAGGAAAGCAACCATGCTTAGCTTGTTGGCTCCCACTGCTAAGAGCGAATGCAACAGTGCAAAACGAACCAAATAGGCGGGATGCTTCCAGAAATAACTTTGCTCAAGGATTTTTTGCTCAACAGCCTACTCTGCCAAATTCTTCATCACGGTCAAATAATGACCAAGGTTCAGCACGTGAACCTTTGCATAAAAAACGACGTGAATATCCGATAAGTACTCAAGTTCAAGAATTGAACAGCACTCAAAAAATGATGGAAGATGAACTGATACAGTTTGACGACGATGATCACTATTTGACACAAAAAGATAAAATTCCTCCTGAAGAGAGTAACGTGAGAGTGCCAACAGTTGTAAATCGAAAGGGATTATTTAATAGCACTTCGACAAAGACTCAAACCGCAAAAGCCCTTTTAGATAACGAAATTGGACAGTTATATAATATAGGGGTTGCCGTATCTAGAGGAGATTGTTTTTATGATTCATTCGCTCAGGGGCTTAGCTCACTTGAAGTAGATACTAATCAAACGGTTAAAAGTTTACGCTGTCTCTGCTCACAAATAGTAAAGAGCTATCCTCAGGGATCAGAAGATCAGATTTGGTTGAGAAAACGCTTCAATTCTGATAGAGATTACCTTGGCTATATAATGGATGTAGAACTGACCGCCGACGAATGTGATCTGCAATCAACAGAATCGAATCATAAGTATGCAGTTTGGGGGAGCCCAGACATTGACGGAATAATTTTGGCCAAGAAATTTAAGGTCAATTTACATTGTATTGAAGTACGAGAAGATGATATTGATGGTGGAACACATGTACATATTTCTCATAGAATAATTACTCCTGAAGGAAAATCTCACAATATTGAAAAAGACCAAGTACCTGAAATCAACACCATAACTGTAGCCAACTGGAAAGATCACTTTGTGCCACTTTTTTCAAATCAAACTCACGAACATATTAATCGTCCACTATGACTAAATTGATTTAATCTCTGTTGACATTAGTTTGTAGTATGGCGATACTGCTTTTATCAATGATATTTTCTGGTGTTCGATGAAAAAAAATCTATTAATTTTATTGGTATTATTTTCAGTTTGTGTGGCTGGGGTATGGGGGTATCTAATGAAAACAGAAAAGCCATTTATTTCATTATTTCCAATTGAACGCTATGATCAAAAGCTGTCGAATTGGATTAAACCGAATGATCCTCATTACAATGCGTTGGTGCTGAGTAAAGAAAAGCAAAATATCCGATTTGAAGATTTTAAGCGTCGTTATTTTGGTGATAGATCACCGTGGGATTTGTCAAATATAAAAAATACTATTTCTAAAATTTCGCCTAATGACGTCAAAAGTGGCATTATAAAAAACCTAAATAAGTTTAATAATGAAGGTAAATCGGGGAAAGAATTAAATTACGCATAGAATTTTCGAATTTTACCCGCTGAGTGGATAAAAAATCTCGAGTCGAAATGTAAGTTGTCTCAATTTGATCATATTGAAGTGGATGCTGCGCATCGTGCGATTTCGGTTGTTCATAGTTATGGACGAGAATTGCCTACAGATGAGGTAAGTTATCATCATTATACTTATGCTGGTGAAGGTTACCCTTTTGATAATTTGCAAAATGCATTAGTTTGGGCAGGAACACCATTATATATTTTGGGTGAAACGGAAGGAAAAGATTGGGTGTTGGTACAAACACCTAGTTTCATAGCGTGGTTAAAAAGCACCGATATCGCACGCGTGGATGAATCTTTTATTACTCGCTGGCGTCAAGGCGTATCTGAAGAATTAATTGCTATCATGGATACACAAATTTCAATTATCGACGAAGAAGGTCATCAGTTTTGGAATTCTGGTTTTATTGGCATGGTATTCCCAGGAAAGCAAGAAGGATCAAATTGGCGAATTATGATTCCAGTCCGAGACGAGCATGGTCAAGCGCGTATTCATTCAGCGGCACTACCACTCAAACAAGCAAGCTCAATGCCGATTGTAGCTACGCCTAATCAATTTGTTACAGTCATGGAGAAATTAATTGGACGACCCTACGGTTGGGGTGGCACCTATTTTTACAATGATTGCGCTTCTGAATTAAAAAATTTATTCACACCGTTTGGAATTTGGTTACCCATGCACTCATCCGACCAAGTCAATCCTAATGAATTCCCCCTTAAGGTCATCGATTTAACAAGTGAGAGTCCAGAAAAGCGACTGGACTATTTAAAAAATAATGGCCGTCCATTTATGACGATTTTATATGTTGGAGGTCATGTAATTCTTTATCTAGGAAATTATCCCAACCCAAATGATCCACAACATCAATCAGTTGTTTTAAGTTACCAAAACGTGTGGAGTCTTAAACCTACAAATCCTCCTGCTGGAAAAGACCGAAGGTCTATCATTGGTGGTTCTGTTTTGTTGCCAATCTTACAGAAGTATCCTGAAGATCCCGGTATTGATTCTGATGCCAGTTGTAAGTATTTTACTCTGGGATTTTTGGACGCTGATTAAGTGGTCTTGAGTTCATGAGACTAGACAGACTAGTTAGGAGTGAGAATATGAAATTCGATTTCGAAACGGATCTGTCTCTACCGAGGAAAGAATATGAGTAAACATGACATAGTTTTGATTGCAGATCCTAGAGTATTATCAATACCTGTTAAAGAAAATCATGATCCACTCATCGATTTGAAAGATCAATCAATCATAAAAATAGGACCTTCACCTGAGATCCCGAATAATACTGATTATACTAAAATGCGAAAAACAGTTTATGAGAAGCTTCTTCATGCCCAGGAATTATTAGAAGCAGGAATGTTTTTTTGTCTTTATGAATGTTATCGTAGCTTATCACTACAGAAAATGCTGTATGATCATCGATATAAAATTATTAAATCGTTACATCCAGACTGGACTCATCAACAAACTTTTATTGAAACAACAAAAATGGTTTCACCAGTGATAAATCTCGATGGATCCAAAAATGTTCCTCCCCATTCAACTGGTGCAGCAATCGACGTTTATCTCATTGATGTGAACGGTGATGCACTTGATATGGGAATTCATCCAAAAGATTGGATTGAAGATACGGATGATTCAATTTCATTTACTGACTCAAATAAAATTTCCTCAGAAGCTAAACAGAACCGAAAAATCATGACTAATGCTTTATCTCAAGTGGGTTTTGTCAATTATCCAACGGAATATTGGCATTGGTCTTATGGTGATCGTTATTGGGCATACAATATGAAACAGTCACAGGCTATTTATGATACAATTAGCGAGCATAAACAAGAGGTTGCGTTGGAAATAAGTTAGTATCTGATACTATTCAGATTCTGCGCCGGCTTCTTTTATTATATCGTACACTAATTTCACTTTAGGGTCTCGTAGGGCTCCTTGTTTCCAGCCAAGATAAAAATAATGGCGTGGAGCGTTTTTAGACTCATAAAGAACAACAACATTTTTGTTGTCTATATATTCCTGACAAAAATAAGAAGATAAAACAGTAACCCCAAATCCTGCTCGTACAGCATCTAGAATTGCATACAAATCACTGATTATTAATTTAGGTTCTCCGTTAAATTCTTTTCCAAACACAGTATGAAAATATTGTTTAATAAATAAGAGTGTTTCATTATAGGTTAGCCACGGCAAGTCTTTTAGGGTGGATATATTGTTTTTATCAAGTTCTTTTTTGCTGATAAGTTCTTTGAATTTAGGGTGCCCTATCATAATAAATTTTTGGTGATAGATTTTTTCGATAGTAATTTGAGGGTGTGTAACAAATTCGACAAATTGTGCTAGATGTAATTCATTATTAAGTAGCCGTGGCAGTAAAGTTGAGTAATCAATTTCAAATCGTATATTAATATCAGTTTGGGAGAGTTTGGATAAATGAGGCACTACTACTTTTCCAAAAAATTCACTCAATCCTCCGACATAAACATCGCCGCGCAAAGGATTTCCACCTTGTTTCATTGTGGACAGTACGTCGTCGAGTGTATCCAGTGCATCAGTTATACTGAGAGCTAGTTGGTGCGCGACTGCGGTGGGTTCTAATTTTCTGCCAACTTTGATAAAGAGTGGTCGGTTCAAGTAATGTTCAAGCGTTTTTACGTGCTGTGATACCCCTGGCTGGGTCATGGCCAGTGATTCAGCAGCTTTAAGCTGAGAACCTAGGCGATAGACAGTTAAAAATGTATGCAAACAATCACGGTAAGACATAGAGCCCTCAATACATAAATTAATTTATACATATATTGATAATATATTATTATTTTTATAATCTCAACAGTCCTATAATGACAATAACTTCTGAGCACAGGGCTCGAAGAGTTAAAGGAGAATGATTATGATCCAAGCTTTCTATGCGATCTCAGTGATTTTTATGGCATCGACATTTTTATTATCTGCTATCAGCACAACGTTGAATTGGGAAAACACCTTGGGGATGGTTAAAGCCCGTGGTTTGCCTCTAGCCAACGTAGTGTTATTTTTAGCTACAATATTAAAATACGTTGCCTCAAGCATGATGATATTTCAGTTTTATCCAAATTTAGCCGCTTTTGGTTTGCTCGGTTTTACAATTTTAGCCACACTAATTTTCGATAACTTTTGGAGCTCAACAGGAATGGAACGTCAAATGAAATATTTTGCATTTCTTTCGAACTTAAGCATCATTGGTGGTTTGTTATTAGTTGTTGCGATTTAGAATAGACTTAATTAGAGCATGGTACAATTAAAACGATGAGGGTGTTCATCATTTGGATCGGCTTGAGTTTGTGTTAGTTCGAGAGGTGCTTTATTTTGAAGAGAAGGTAATTGATCTAATGCGAGAAAAAGGGCATTTTGAACCGACTCAATATCATTCTCTTTAACTCGAGCGAAAGGACAGCTTAAGTCTTCAATAATTTTCTTGACATCCTCTTCTTGCACAATTGTGTCATTATGCGAAAAGCAATTCCCAATTATTATCTTGGGAATATTTTCTCTAGAAAAACGATCTACTTCGTTTATCCATGATTTTAGATTATTGAGGGATGAGAGATCTTTATAGCTAAATACAACGATGATAATTTGAATACCTCGTAGAGGGTAACTAGAATGTGTTCGATCTTGTTTGTGGTTCAAGAGATCCAATTTAACAGAACGGTTTTCTCTAAATTGAACGTTATATTGGATTCTGTCTTCACTAGAAGAGGCAACAACACTTGCAGGCTTTTGATTTTTTATACAGCGAAGAATATTTGATTTCTCAGAGGTTTCATCTCCAAATAGAATAGCTCGTACAAAATGATTGGTTTCCTTACGATCTTCCATGGTGAAACTCCTTAGTCGATTTTATGTGGGAGTGTAAGGAATAAACTTCATTTTGTAAATCAAAGATTGGTAATTATATTTTTCAGTAGATCCCTACTCAATTAATTTCCAACGCCCCTGGTTAAGCAGGAACCAGTGCATGTTGTTGCTAATCGTGGTTGAAAGTTGACATGAAATAGTGTTGAGATTAGTCTACCATTATTATTAGCTCACAATATTAGATATTAAGGAGAAAACATGGAAGACAAATCTGCTCAAGAGGGAAACAATCAAGGAAAAACAAAAGAGCAGCGTCACATAGAGAAAATTCTTGCGGGGTATACGTACAATGGCTTTAGCAATCTTTCTGCTAATGTATTGGAACGTGATATCACAACGGGTTTCACAGGTGGTAATAAGTTTGTATATGAACTATTACAAAATGCGGATGATTCATCAGAAGACGAAAAGAAGATTCATGTGCAATTTCAACTCATTAAAATAGATAACCAACAATATCTACTCTTCTCACATGATGGGAAGCACTTTTCAAGAAAAAATGTTAAAAAAATAGCAAGCTATGCTGATCAAGATCAATCGCAAGATAGTGATGAAGAAGACACCGCACAAGCGGAGGTTGAGAAGGAAGAAATCAGTAAGAGCAAAGACAGTAAAAAAATAGGTTTCAAGGGAGTTGGGTTTAAAGCAGTTTTTACATTCGCCACTTATGTTGTTATTTTCTCAAGAGGGTATCGATTTAGATTCGATAGTAATTCAAGGGAACATGCTAAGTGGCCCGGAAATAAACTCTATCCTTGGCAGGTTATGCCGATATGGACAGAAGCAGAATTTTTACCTGAAGAACTTCGTAGCGTTATGTTAAATGATCAAGTCAATTTCCTGTTTAAAATAGCACCTGGTATAGATATAACGGAATCTTTGAATTTTATCAAAGATAATACACAAATGCTTTTGTTTCTTAGGAATGTTCATAAGGTCACTATAGCAAGGCAAAGTATATTAGGTGGAAAAACAGCTGATGTTAACAGTGAATATATTGTTTTAACTAAAAGTCAAAATGGGATTCATGATATAAAACATTCTTCTGATGCCTCAAAAAATAGCACATGGTTAATAAAAACGTGGGCTCAAAAAATAGAGTCCGCGCTAAAAGAAGAGCTTAAAATGATGAGTGTTCAAGCGTGCCCCGATAGACTGAAAAATGCCGATGATATTGAATTGACTTTTGCAGCGAGAGTTAATCAAGGAAAGCTTGTTACTATTAATAATGCACGTATTTATTGTTATTTACCGACTCAAGTGTTATCTGGATTACCATTTTTAGTCAATGCAGATTTTTTATTAGATCCTCCTCGAGCAATCGTAATTGATAACAAATGGAATATGTTCCTAGTAAAATTAATTGCCCGATATCAATTCATATGGATTTCAGAGTTATCTGCGAGCGAAGAATTTCGTTTGCAAGTTCTCAATGTCATGGGGACTTCTGAGCTCAAATTCTCTTCCGAAATTTGCATTAATGAATTCAAGGCAGCGTATATAAATGCATCGATGAGTATTGCCTTTATTCCAGGTAAAAGACCTCGAAGTGTATTATTACCATCTCAAGCGCTGATTGATGAAACAAAATTTTACGATGAATTTCCAGAGCTCAATCCAGGTGTCGCTGGTAAAGAATTAATAGAGTCAAAGTTAGGCTCTCAACAAAAATTAAAATTTTTTAATGTGGAAGTAATACAATATAAGACTTTGCTCCCATTGTTAAGTCAGCATTGCAAGGAATCTAATTCTATTGATCTTCATTTTAGAATTATTTCTTTCATTTATAAAAATCAAAAAGAATTCGATCAAAGCCAATTAAGAAAAGCTGAGTTTTTATTGACTCATACTAATGGGGTTTCGACTCCGGAGTTAACATATTTTAAACGTGAGGAAGGCTGTGATCAGTATCCGGGTATTGGACAACTGTGTTTTATTCACCCAGAACTTCTGGTAAAGCTGAATCGACAAATGGTGAGTTGGCTGTCCACGTTAGATGTCCAAGAAGCAACGCCTATAAAACTATTTAAAAAACATGTGTTAAAGCTCGTTGAAAATAATGGAATTACAGCAAAAGATATAATCGCTTATACACGATTTATATTTGGGTTGTTCTGTGAAAATCTACTAACGTCCAGTGACTTCGAGAAGCTAAAGAAATTAAAAGTTTTAACACAGACTAGAAAACTGGTTGAGCCATGGCAATGCTACCTTCCTGACTGCTTTAGTCCAGTGATAAAATTAGAAGATTTAGTGTTAGATGCAAATGTTTTTGTCAACGAGTCATATTATGATTCTGCAAAAATAAATGTGAATGATAACAATATATGCGAAAGGTGGGGGAAATTTTTTGCTAAAATTTGCGTGAATTGTGACATTATTTTTGTACAAGAGGATGTAAAGGTCACTGAAATTGGAAGTCGTGTATGGAAGTTTAATTTATATTTGCGACACTTACAATCGTCAGGGCAAGCAACAACCCAGGTTCATTCTAATCAAACTATTCAAAATCTAGTTTATTCCCCGATGATGTTTTTAGTAGAACATAAAGCCGCGCTCCCTATATTTTTAGAACGAACTATTCAACATTGGCATATTATAAATAATGGTCGTTCTATGAGCTATCAAATGAGCAAGACGTGCTATGACATTACATATCCTTATATTCAATTTATTTTTACCACCCATAATTGTTTGCTGGGGGAAGATGGCATCCCGAGGCCCGCCAATAAATTATTCTCCAAAGAATTTAAAACTTTGGCTCAATTCGATAACGCTATTATTGTTGTTAGTGATGAAGTAAAGTTAAATGATGATTTATTGCGTCATTTTGGCGTAATTTATGAGTTAAATTTCAGGCAATGTTTAACATTATTAACAAGCCTTGAAAAATCGTTGGATATAGAAATAAGTTGCCTGAGTGTTATTTGGCGGCAGCTTTTATTGTTAGAAAAAAGGCTCCAACCGTATGAGGTAAATCAACTCAAATTATTAAATATTCGATTTCCTACCCAAAAAAATGAATTGAAAAGTAAGGCGGAGATCAAATGTTTTTCTGTAAAAGGTCGCTCCGCTCCGTTTTCAGTATGTTGGCTTAAGCATTATCCAGGTTTTTCTGATGAAGAAATGGAAGCGGTTGCTATGTTATTTGGTATTTCAATATTTTCTGAAAATAAACATGAACTATATTTCGGGAAAAATAAACCTATAAGAGAAGATGAGACTCACGCTTTGTTCTTTAAGCCTCTGTCTCAGGTTTCGCAATGGACTATTATGGGTATCCTGGTTTATCTAGAAGGTAGGCACAGAGGTGATAAAAAATTTGGTCCACTCTGGACCAGCATAGCAGAAGCTTTCATGAAACTCGATTTTTATAAAGTTGAGAGCATAATATGCAAATACACTGATCAAAATGAAACAGATGAATCGCTCCAGATTCATCTTGAGAACAGAAAATTCTACTATAAACGTCAATGGCGACATTATAAGCGTGTTGCTGAGTTTTGTAAGGTATTAGGAACCTATTTAGGACTTTCAAATGACACCATACAAAAATCGCAAGAACTGTTGTTAATACCATTTGATAAGTTACAGAAAAAAGTTCTTAAAATGATGCTTCCAGTAGCGCCACCATTTGAACAACCTATTCCTGTCATTCAAGCAGATGATTCTTACTCAGCACCTAAGAAACTCGATGATTCATCTCATCATCCAGAGGATGATATTGCAGCTAGCGATGAAGACAGTCGATCACACGATGAAGAATTTGTTCAAGAAGGATCACCCTCTCAGGAGTCTTTTGAGATTAACACTCCTCCCAGCACAATCAGTTCTAAGGATACTCCGCCGGGAACCCCCCTATCATCTCAAGATTCAAAACAAAAGAAAAAAGTAAAGCAAGGTGGGCAGGATAAAACTCCTTCTGTAAAACTTGTTAGTCCAGCGGGATTTGATTTTTCAAAGTTGCGTAAAATTCCCGATGCAGAATTTACCGTGAAAAAGAAGTCCCCCGCGCCGGCAAAAGTTTCTTTGACTCTTTTAAAAGACGAGGTACTGCAAGCTCAAGGTCATAATTCAAGTACTGAGCCTGCAAGTGCATCGACTGAACCTAATCCGCTTCAAGAATCTGGTAGTTTTGGTGCAGCTAGCCCTCAACAATCACCCCGATTATTTTCAGGTTCAGAAAAACCGCAATTAACATCTCATGATAAAAATAGAATCGGTCGGTGTGGTGAGGAGCTAATTTATTTGGGTCTTCGCGACAAGTATTTGTCTAAATATCCTGGATGTAAAATAGACGATGGAAAAAATGGTTTTGAGATTACAGCAGCACGAGGTGCAGATACAATTAAAATAACCGTGATTTGGCATAATAAAGATGAAAAAAGAGATGAGGATCGTGACATTACAATTATTAAGCCTCCAAATAAACATGATGATCCTAGCTTGCTTGAGCAATCGGTTCATCGATATATAGAAGTAAAGGCCACTACGACTTCGAAGAAGTCTTTCCACTGGACGGCGCGTGAGATAGCTTTGGCTAGGGCCGAAGGAAATCGGTATAAGTTGATACATATCAAAAATATAGATACAGATGATCCAGTTTTTGCAAAAATTCGAAATCCTATTGATAAGCTCGATAAAGAGTTAGTCATTGAGGGCTATAAAATAGGTTTCTAACAGTAGTTGTTGATTTTTGTGAAATTTAGTGATATTGTTCGGGATCCACAAGTATTTTGACGAGCACTATCGTGTATTAAGTTCTGATTTTCGCTGACTATTGTTCTTCACCCAGATTTTTCAACCCTTTTTTGCACCCGGAAGAAAACCATGAGTAATCCGTATTTAAGTTTAGTTCGCACCGTTTGGCATTATGGGAAGCGCTGGCGCTATGCCATCGTCATCAACTACCTTGCATTTATTATCGCTCAAGCTGTGTTGAGTTTAAGTCCGTATTCATTAGGAAAAGCTATCGATGTATTACAACATTTCAAACCTGAACGTCTTAAAGAAGTAATATTGTGGTTGGCATTGAATGTAGTAGTGTTGCTATTATTTTGGATGTTTCATGGTCCCGCGAGAATTCTTGAGCGGAAAGTGGCTCTAAAATTACAGCAATCTTTTCGTCTGGATTTGTATCAGAACATGACTCGCCTGCCCCTCAAATGGCATCAAAATCACCATTCTGGGAATACAATTACACGAGTTAATCGGGCCTCGATGTCACTCTATCGCTTCGCAGAAAATCAATTTGTCTATATAGAAACAATCGTTAAGTTTATCACGTCGATTGCATTTTTACTCTGGATTTCATTACCCGTCGGGCTAATGAGCGTATTTTTATCCGTCACTTTATTAACAACAATCCTACTATTCGATCGTAAATTAATACCTTTATATGATGGCGAAAATGAAATTGAAAATCATGTGGGCGCAGTATTGTTCGACTACATTAGCAATATGACAACTGTGTTGACACTACGGTTGGGTGAATTAACTCATTCCAATCTATTCCAACGATTAATGGCGATCTGGCCGATTTTTAAAAAAGAAGCAGTTGTAAACGAAGTGAAATGGTTTACTGTTGGTATTCTATTAGCGATTGCGCAAGCCGTGATTTTGATCGGTTATATTATTCATGAGCTCAGTATTTCTAGTACGATAATGATCGGGGTTGTTGTGATGATTTTCCGATACCAGTGGGAACTGGGTGCTGTGTTTTTCGAACTAAGTATGCATTACGGTGATATCGTCAAAATGGATACGGATGTAAAAAGTGTGGATCCAATTCTTGAGGATATCGAAAATTACGCTTATGTTCCGCAAGGAGAAGCTGCTGCACGACAATGGCATACTATAGAAATAACAGATCTCGCATATCATCATCACGTGGAAGATGATGGCCGTGAACAAATATTTGAGAACCTAAATTTCAAATTTACACGTGGTGAAAAAATTGCACTAATAGGAATGAGTGGTGGCGGAAAAAGTACATTGCTAAATCTTTTGTGTGGACTCTATACGCCGCTGCACGTCAAACTTAAAGTCGATGGCATCGAATTCGACACACTGGAGCCTTTGCAGGCTATAACTACATTAATTCCTCAAGATCCCGAGATTTTTGAAAATACTATCGCATTCAATATTACAATGGATCTTCCTACAGAACCTGAAGAAATTCACAGCGCCATTCAATTGGCGGGCTTTTCAAGTGTGCTCGAAAAACTACCACTTGGTCTTGAAACAGACATTCGCGAAAAAGGACTCAATTTTTCAGTGGGACAAAAACAACGTCTAGCACTCGCAAGAGGTTTATTTGCTGCTCGATATAGTTCGTTGATATTAATGGATGAGCCAACCTCAAGTGTAGATTTGCCCACAGAAAAAACAATTCTGTCGGGAATAATTGATACATTTCCCGAATCGGCGCTCATTGTCTCGTTGCATCGTCTGCATCTACTTCCAAAGTTCGATACTATTATTATGCTAAGTCACGGAGAAGTTGTTGCGAGCGGTCCTGTTTCAGAATTACTCAGCAAACCTGGCCCTGTGTATGATTTGTGGCAGCATTATCAACAAGATTAATTATGAAAATTGCTGCCTAGCTAGTGACATTGAGTGTTGCCCTAATCCGTAGAATTGTCACTGATTTGTAGACGGCCAAAAAATTTTGCTTGAAAGTTCTCATTATGTACTCTACAATGTCCCTTGTTGTATCAACAAGGAGATAGCAATGATTATTGACCATATTGGACTTGCAGTGAGCAATTATGAGCGATCCAAGGAGTTCTACGCTAAGGTGTTAGCCCCTTTGGGCATTGTGCTTATTATGGAGCACAGCGGTTGGGCTGGTTTAGGCAGGCATGGAAAACCAGAATTATGGCTTGAAGAAGGCGAATCTCCTCAAAAGCCAATGCATATTGCTTTTGCAGCGGATGACACTGGTGCGGTCGATGCCTTTTATAAAGAGGCTATTGCTGCAGGCGCAAAGGATAATGGCCCTCCGGGAATACGAGAAATTTTTCATCCTCATTATTATGGCGCTTTTGTGATAGATCCTGATGGACATAATATCGAAGCGGTATGTCATACGGCCAAGATTTAATGTTTTTTAATTTAGTTTTTGTACTTTAAGGAGATGATCGATGAGTATTTTGAATGTGTTAAAGAAATCTATTTTTCATTGTATCAGAAGTGTTCAACTGAAAATTATGAGTCAAATACAACCTAGTCGGCGTGTAATTATATTATCAAAAACAAATTCAGAAAATATTTTTAAACCTATTTTGATTCCGGTAAGAGCAAATAGAAGCGCAGATAAAGCTACACGCAGATCATCTTTTGTATTAAAATAAAGTGGGTGATTTCTGCATAAGCTGGGATTCCAAAACACTAGTATGATAGAGGTGAAAGTAGCTATTATTCTGATATTATTTACTGAATTTATCTTGACGTGAAGGTTAAATATTGTGGTTGTAAAAAATTGGTTTAGAGTTCCTGTTGCGATAATGATAGTAATTCGTCAAGGAGACCAAGTGTTATTGGCTAAGCGTGCTAATACTGGCTTCAAAGATGGTTATTTTGCATTGCCAGGTGGAAAGCATGATGGGAGTGAGACGCTAGTGCAGGGAGTGGTGCGTGAAGCAGAAGAAGAGCTAGGAATTGTTTGTTTAACACAAGACGTAGAGTTTCGTGGGCTAATTCATGCGCATATGCCTGAACCTTTTAAAGAAGTGATGTATGTTATTTTTGAGGTTATGAAATATGAGGGTAATCTAGTGAATAATGAACCTCATAAATGTTCAGAAATCCAATTTTTTCCTTTTGATCAATTACCTGATAAAATGACAGAAGTTTCACGCCGATGTGTTTTAAATACAGTTGCGGATGTTCAATATGATGAAGTAGGTTGGGTAGAGCCGGTGGACGCCGATTAAAAACCATACTTTCTCTATTTAATGGATGAAGAGATTGAAATTCGAATTAGAACAATTATTTAAATATTTGGGTGCTGGGAATATTGATTCGTTTAAGCAAAGTTTTAGACCAGATTTTGTTAATGCTTTCTACATTGATACACTTTACGCTTATGATTACAGCTATTACTCGAGTGCATCAGTTAAAAAGAAAGAAGTACAACACAGACTATTGATATTTGAAGCAATGTTAAAAGAATCATATGAGGCATTTGGTATTTTACTTGATCATGGAGCCGATCTCTTATTGCGAGAAACATTTGAAAAATTTGATTATGTCTCTAATGGCCTCAATACAAAACCAGATATATCTAAAACAGATATTGCCATCATTTGTATTTCTAATTCTGAAAATCCGAAATTTATTCAGATGACTTTTGATCATATTTGCACCAAAGGACTTTATGAGAGACCTATTTTTATAGACTTTATGGTTCGTCATTTGAAGGAAGTAAAACGAGATAAATTCAATCCTAAATTTTTGAAGATCGATGCTGGTAGCCCTTTGCCATGTTGGTTCGAAACAGTAGAGAAATACCAAGCCTTTTTAATAAAGGCTGACATTGATATCACTGGATTATTTTTTACTAAAGCGGATTATTTAAGTGCCCTTACAGATCCATCAAAACAAGTCGATGAGTTATTTTTAAATCATGCCCTGCAGGTTTGTAATTTTACATCGGATGAATTTAAAATTATTCATGAAGTGCTTCAAGAAGAGCACTTAAAGAGAGTTGTCGAAAATTGGAGTCCTGAGCTTAATCCTGATTTTGTAAAGGCCCTTGATTTAGTGTGCGAAGAGGAAGAGCAAAATCAAAAGAAATCGCCGCCTAAAAGAGCCCGAAGTGACAGACTTGAGATACCCGAACCAAGCCAAACGGCTATTAAGATTACTAAAGTGCATCAACAAGAATATGAGCATCTAATTAAAAGAATCGCCCATCTTGAACAACAAGAGCAAGGCTTGCGGAAAAAAATTGAATTAGGTAATGGCAGTAAGGCCAATAAAGAATTAAAAAAGGAAGGTAAGAAAAGTGAAAAAGCGTTAAAATCAGTTTTAACGAGCCTAAAAGATTGTAAATCACGTTTCTATGAAAACCCTTGTTATGCCATAGAAAAAGAAGTTGATAAGGATGATTTACACGAAGAGCATAGTGCGGAATATTAAATTAAGTGTAATCGTTCGTTACTGTTTGAATTTTATGGAAAAATATTTTTAGACTCAGGGTTGTCTAAGTCTCTTTCTTTTTTCAGAAAATTTTGTTGATTAATGTTCTTATGCTTGGAACCGGGTTTTTTGAATATAGGTGATATTTGTTCATTGTCGAACATGTTAGGTTTTTGTGATGTGCTCTCAACTTTTTTTGTGATATGTTTTTCGTGTGCTAGAACTGCACCTGTGAAAGACATCGCTTCATTTTCTTGGTTTGCTTGAGTTGTGGCGATAGGTGTTTGATGCAGATTTTTTGCTGATCTAAAAGCTTCAGCAGCCCATTTTAAAAAAATTGCGATATGGTTTATATTAGTATCTGATTTTGCTTTCATGTTATTCCTAAAAAAATGTATTACTCAATATTATCAGTGGATTTTTGTTTGTCAATCTATATGGACTACACGCAAGAGTAAAAGAAGCAGTTTTCATGAAGGGCTGGAATGGGATCGTCAGCCGCTAATCACTACTCTTAGGGCATGCGAGTTAATCGTTTGGTAACAAAAATAATTGAAAGCCCAGCATTTCAGGATAAAGATGTTATAGATGTCGATGAGATAGCTTAAGCAATATCTATACTGGTATGGGACCCAGTTTTATATTGTTTTACTGTCAGTAGTAGGCAGTTGTTTTCAAAACTTGTTAGATTAGCAATAAATTGATAGTATTAAAAATTACTTCTAAATCAATGAATTCGAGACAATCCCATGGATTTTAATAAGACATTTGACGTGATTGTGGTAGGTGGTGGGCATGCGGGTACCGAAGCTGCGCTGGCGGCCGCGCGGATGGGGGCTCAAACGCTGTTACTGAGCCATAATATCGAGACTCTGGGGCAGATGTCGTGCAATCCGGCGATTGGTGGGATTGGTAAGGGGCATTTGGTCAAAGAGATTGATGCGCTGGGCGGGATCATGGCTCGTGCGATTGATCAGGCGGGGATTCAGTTTCGTACCCTGAATGCCAGTAAAGGGCCAGCCGTACGAGCCACACGAGCACAGGCCGACCGCGTTCTCTACAAACAAGCCATTCGTCATGCGCTTGAGAATCAACCGAATTTAATGCTTTTTCAACAGGCCGTAGAAGATCTCATCATCAGTAACGGTCAAGTTAGCGGTGTTGTGACTCAGATGGGATTAAATTTTTATGCGAAGACTGTGGTGCTTACGGCGGGCACTTTTCTTGGCGGCAAAATTCACATTGGGTTATCAAATTATCGTGGTGGCCGCGCGGGTGATCCACCGGCTTTGGCATTAGCTGAGCGATTACGCGCCCTGCCCTTTCGTGTTGATCGCTTAAAAACAGGAACTCCACCGCGCATCGATGGCCGCACGATAGATTTTTCTGAATTACAAGAACAGCCTGGCGATACGCCAACTCCCGTATTTTCCTATATGGGAAAAGCAAATGAACATCCGACTCAAGTGAGTTGTTTTATCACGCACACCAACGCACGTACGCATGAAATTATACGCACAGGATTTGAACGCTCTCCCCTTTTTACGGGTGTTATTGAAGGAACGGGACCGCGCTATTGTCCTTCGATAGAAGATAAAGTTGTTCGCTTCGCAGAAAGAGATTCGCACCAAATATTTATTGAGCCTGAAGGTCTGACAACGCATGAAATTTATCCAAACGGAATTTCAACGAGTCTTCCTTTTGATGTACAATTAGCTTTTGTTCGAAGTATGAAAGGTTTTTCTAATGCTCACATCACTCGACCTGGTTATGCCATCGAGTACGATTATTTTGATCCGCGTGATTTGCATCCTTGGTTGGAAACAAAATTAATGCCGGGTTTATTTTTTGCGGGACAAATTAATGGCACAACGGGTTATGAGGAAGCGGCGGCTCAAGGTTTGATTGCCGGTTTAAATGCTGCGCTCGTTGCGCAAAATCGTCCGACTTGGTATCCGACCCGTGATCAAGCTTATATGGGTGTGTTAATTGACGACCTTATTACTTGTGGCACTACAGAACCCTACCGCATGTTTACTTCACGTGCAGAATATCGTTTATTACTACGCGAAGATAATGCGGATTTACGTTTAACATCTATTGGTCGAGATCTTGGTCTTGTTGATGATGAACGATGGACCGCTTTTAGCAGTAAAAAAACACAGATTGATGCATTACAAGAACAGCTTGCAAAAATCCTGGTTCGCCAAAATTCAGATATCGCAATCCGTTTTCAGCAACGTTTTGATACACCGCTTGAACGAGAATATTATGCTATTGAATTATTGCGCCGCCCAGAAGTGACTTTAGATGTGTTGATGGAAATTCTAAATGATTCAGCTGAACACCCTCCTGCAGTAAGGGAGCAAGTTGAAATTCACAATAAATATGAGGGCTACATCAAACGTCAACAAGAAGAAATTAATCGACAAAAACGCCACGAAGAAACCGTGCTTTCACAACATTTTGATTACGAAGTTGTGAGTGGATTGTCCACAGAGGTGAAGCAAAAACTCAAGTCAGTGCGCCCCGCAACGTTGGGACAAGCCGCACGTGTTCCAGGCGTGACACCCGCAGCGATTTCATTATTACTGGTGCATATCAAAAAACGTGCTTGACCCGGGTCTTGATCTGAAAACGTTATAAATTCATATATCCGGTTCCCATTGATGAAGGTGATTCGAGGAAAGAAAATTCATTAGATGATTTCATTAATCTAATTTCACTCATCAAATTATAAATTACACTTCTAACGATATCTTCTGTAAATGAATCATCGAGTAGCTTGCCACTGTTAATTATTGTCATCTCCCTTATTTTAATTTCAAACATCTTCAATAATGTAGTTGATAATTCAATATGTAACCATAATGTTTGTGGTTCAAGTCCGGAAATATCTCGCAATGTTCTTTGAGTGCAAATGCCATTTAAGTCATCCATTGATTTGAAATTATCTCTACAATAATCAGTGACAAACAGTGAAATAACGGCCGCAAAGTTCTCTCGTGTAAAACTAGTTGCCCTTGGATTTATTGTCCTTGCTTTTTCGAGTATCATATCAGCTATCAATGTAATAGGCTTAAACCCCGATTGTTCTTTGGAGTTAAAGCGTACTGTCCCATTTGAAAAAGCACATATCTCTTGATAGATTTTTTCCATTGCGTGAATGTTTTCGTTAAATTTCTTCACCTTGTCAAGGTTTTGCATAATATATTGCGTCATTATTTTTGGAAATTGGAAAAGGGTGTGGTCATTAGGATTGAATCGAGAATAATCCATCGATGATAATTTACCAATCGTTTGATTATAATATTTATCATAGAGTTCATTAATTTGGTCTAAATGCCTCGGTAAATGAGGCATAAATTCTGACAGTATTAATGACAAATTTTCACGGTATAATTTTAGCCATTCTTCGCCACGACCAAGTTTATTCACAGGAATTTCTTGATTCCAAAAAAGTTCGGTAATTTCACTCATCGATAAAAACTTGTTTGAAAGAGTTTGGCGAAGAGTATTTATTCCTCTCTTAAGCAAGGCTTCCCCTGCTTGAGTATTGCGTACGTCAGTACCGTCATCACCATCATTTGGTAAATTTGAATAGTCAAATGCTACTTTAATACGCTCAAGAAAATCAGCATAATGAAAACGTCCGACAAGAGTTTTATGATTTTGAATAAACGCTATAAATTGTGAATCCTTTAATAGATGGAGATCAACCGTTTTATTTTTCAATGATAACAGTGAAAAGTAAAAATGGTCTTCGCCTGTTTCCTTGACTAAACCGGAAAGTGCTTTGGCCTGATCTCTCAATAATAACTTAGCTAAACGAAGTTCTTTTTTATAAATTAACCGATGTATAATCGCATGAGATAGGTTAATTGATAAAGAATTCCTTTTGATTTCATTCATGAATTCAATCATGTTCATTGAAGTGAGTGATGACAAAAATTTAATGGAGGAATCAGAGTCTGAAAAAATCATTGGGAAGTATGGGTTGTGTTTTAAAAGCGATATTAATAATCGAAACCATTTCAAAAATTCCTCTGAGCCGGGTTTGGGATTGTATTCCATCACGGCAAAAACATGGGCAATAAATTGAATATAAAGAGGCCCTATTTTTTCACTGTGCCTTATGAGTGCTTCATTCGCATCAAAAAGTGAATGGTCAACAGGGGAAAAGTGGGGATCCAATAACTGTATCAGAAGATTGACATCGATGAGTTTAATGAGGCCGATTTTTTTATGGCCAAAGCTTCTAAATATTAATGTTAGTAAGGAAGGGTCTTCTAAGGTTTTAGTCACGAGAAAGCATGTGAAAATCCATGAAATTTTATTTTCAACTTCAGATAATAAGGTTCGTCTTAAGCCGGCTTGATCAGTATTAGTGATTGAAGATCTGAGCGTTGGTGAGGATTGAGAGCTTTTTTTCTTTTTCAACTTACTAAGACACTTCATTTCGTTCATTGCAGAATTTAGCATCAAACTTTCAGTGTCTGTAACTTTTTTATCAGCTATTTTTTGGAAAAATTGATAAATTACTGGATCGACTAATGCATGAAGCAGTAGGATTGTATCATCATTAACATTTCTTCCAAAACCTAGATATCGATTAATGATGTTTTCAATGTAGTATTCATCGGTTGAGACCTGAGTGGTTAAGTCAGGTTCAGATTCCGCAAAGCCAAGTTTTCGTGGCTTCAATTTTAATAGGCTCACTTTTTGCGGGTTGGGCAATTGTTCCCTCAAAGTACTGGATGACATGGCAAATAATCGTTGAGGACTTTGTGATTGTGTTGTATCAGAATTTTTATGTGGAACAGAACGTGATTTTTTGGGCCTTAATGTGTGTGACATATCTATTGGTGAAGATGAAGGAGATGATCGCTGGATAAACAATCCACTATTCCTTAGTAGCCTGTTAGCTTTAACGGTTCTTTCAGGCGTAACTTCGCTGGTTGATTCTGGGGTGTACGCTACAGGTATAAAGTCCGAGGGGGTGTCGGTAGAATTAGTTGAGATTTCTGGCATTGATGATTTTCTTAACGCCGAATTCCCTTCCCGATTATGGAGAAGATCTTCTTTAACGAGATGAAAACCATCTATGTAGTGAGCATAATCTTCCGGAACTTCTTTGATATATTCCGACATTAATTTTAAAAAGACTTCATCATCTTCTCCATCATAACTAATATGAGCTTCGTTGAGGTGTATTGCGATTGTGATGATACCTTTAACTAACATGCCACCCTTAATGATGATTTTATCAGCCTCATTTTTGGGGAGTCTATTTTTAAGATCATCAGTATAGTAATAAAAATCATTCTCATTTGACATCAAGGAGCGTATTGCAAGATAAATATATCGACTATTCAACGTGATGTCTTGTCGTTTCATGATACCTACTCCTTCTGAACAAATTAAATAAAATTTATGGTAATTTTTAAAAGATCACGACTATGTATCAGAGTGATGTGGAAATATGTCGGGGTTTTATACGGACAACAACCGGCTTTGCCAATAGATCGCAATGAGGTCTTCTCTTTGAGATAGATGAAATTTTACCTTGATTCTCTCTATATAGGTTTCAACGGTTCTTAAGCTAATGTTCATCTCTGCTGCAATCGTTTTTCCTTTTTTTCCATGAGCGAGAAGCGATAGGCAATGGAACTCCTTTTCGGAGAGTACGACATCCGCATTTTTATATTGTATATAATATCTTTTAAGATTCGGGACTTTACGGAGATTTTTATTCGTAAGGGGCACGCCTTTAGTATTCATTTTTTGTTTATGGTACTTAGGATTAATTAATATGCAACGCTGATTTGCCGCATGAATAATCTTTGAGGCCCGATCTTTATAATAGTGTATGAAATTCTCAAAAACATCAAGATTATGAAGGTAGGTTTCATAAGGCTTTTCATTATGCAAATCGAAGCCAAACGCTTCAATATGGTCATCGTACTTCCGCGTAATCATCATCGGGTTTAAAATATTGAATTTTTCTTTTGCAATTTCAAGAATACCATCTGGATAACCCAAAATATCGTCTTGATCCATATTGGGAAACACAATTTTGTTGGTTACTTGATCATATCGAGTAAAAGTAGCGGGTGGTAAGTCAGATGTAACAATTTCGATTGGCCAATCATGTTTTATACAGATTATTGAATATTTGCCTTCTGGCCAAACAATAACATGACCAAAATAACTTAGATCCATGTCGTTGAAGTACTCTTTGACTAACTGTGTGATATCGTCAGAGTGTCGAATTCCAGGATATTGATACAACGATTTTTTAATGCCCATAAAGAATCCCGAGATAATATATTACTCATAAGAGGAACTAACTGAAGTGGGCGAAAGCCTACACGAGTGAATGTGAAAATTCAATAGTCAATTATTTTTTGAAAATAGTAATCATTTTCATTTGGAAAATAATCGAAAATCCTGATTCAATGTTTCTTAATTACAGAAGTCGGGATCAGGGCACAGCTAGAGATATAGCTTCAGTTAATTGTTCTAGTGTAAAAAGTGAAATTTTTTTAATTCGTTTATGGCTAGATTCTTTGATGAATTTAGGATTAGAATAGCGAATTAGGGATTATAGTTCGTTTCGTGCACAACCAAGGAAATCCATGAACCAGAAAACTCGATTATTTTTCAGTTGCCTCGTTATTTCCCTGGTTACTTTATCACAAAATATTTATGCAGCTGATCGTATCATTGATTTAGTGATTGGTTATAAGAAAGTGAGTTTCGCAGGAAAAGAGCAGACGGCGATATCCGTGAATAATGAAATTCCTGCACCAATTTTGAAATTTAAGCAGGGTGACCATGTCCAAATTAACGTCCACAATCTTCTTGATAGTGAGACGTCTATACATTGGCATGGCATTATCCTTCCATGGCAAATGGATGGAGTGCTAGGTATTTCTCAACAAGGGATTCCTCCCGGAGGCGTTTTTCATTATCAATTTACGCTGAATCAAGCGGGTACGTATTGGTATCATGCGCATGCAAGATTGCAAGAACAAGAAGGGCTCTACGGAGCGTTTATTATTTCTCCGCGAACACCATCAAAATATCATGTTGATAAAGATTATTCTGTAGTGTTGTCCGATTGGAGTAACACACCGCCAGAACAAATATTGTCTAATCTAAAAAAATCAGGGGATTATTATTCGTCAAAATTTCCGTTACAGCCCTCGTTATTAAAATTTCTTCACGATTATAATCGGGCATCAAAAAAAGAAAGAGAATTATTACTATCTGACTATAAAATGATGCAGCTGATGAGAATGAGTATCTATGATTTTAGTGATGTGGCATATGACGCTTATCTTCTCAACGGCCATTCTCTATCATCACCTTGGAAAGCAGTCGTTAAAGTCGGGGATCTAGTTCGATTACGATTTATTGGCGCTGCTGGTAGCACAATCTATAGAGTGAAAATTCCTGGGGCAACTCTTAAAATAATTCATGTTCAAGGTAATGATGTAAGGCCTTATAACGTTAGCAATTTCACAATCGCTCCAGGAGAAACGGTCGACGTACTGGTTAAAATTCAAAATAAATCACCAACAATTATTTATGCTGAATCGAATGATACATTAGGCTCGGCAGTTGGCGCACTTGTGACAAATCCAAATCAAGTGATTAATATTCAATCAATACAGCACTTTCCTGAACCTTTGCCTGTTTCGCGTACTATGATGCATACGATGATGGGAGGCATGTCACACGATATGCCCATGGCTATGGATATGCCGACAGAATCTACAATAGTAGGCGATACACTGTGCCCAAATGATGCCTTGTATAAATCAACGAAAAATACTCAATATCAAAAAATTGTCGCGAAAGATAAAACAAATGATCCTAATAAAAATGTTGATCGTGTAATCAAAATGGAATTGTTTGGATATATGGATCATTTTATTTGGTTTATTAATGGTGTGCCGGAATACAACGCAAAACCCATCATTTTTGAGCAAGGAAAACGTTATCGATTTGTTTTTATCAATACTTCAATGATGAGTCATCCGATGCATTTTCATGGTCACTGGTTTATTTTCAGAAATGGTCATGGCGCTTATGATCCGTTATTGCACACAATTAATGTTCCCCCTGGCGCTACAATTACAGCAGATGTTGATGGGGATGTTAGTGGTCAGTGGTTATTTCACTGTCATTTGCTTTACCACATGATGAGTGGAATGTCGCGCGTATTCCAGTATTCAACGCTGCTTGATGTTGTTCATAATAAAGTCGAACCTCAAAACAGTATTAAGCTTTCAAATTATGTTAATCGCCCTATAGTACATGTTGATGCTGTTCGGCCAATCAATATCAATCTAGTTAATCATCCAATGGCCCATTTAATGAAAAGGAACTATGCAACAAACATTGATGTGGGTGTGGATCCATTTCGCAAAGTTCTAAAATTAGATTTAAAAGGATTATATGGTTATGATTATCATAAACTAGAGTTGTATGCGAATGACGCAGAGATTAACAATGGAAAAATTGAAAATGCAGATTTGGATCTCTTTTATTGGCATTTGATGTATCAATTTTGGGCCATAAAAGGCGGTGTGAATTATACTGTTAAACCTGCTAATAAACCTTATTTACAACCTGGTGTTGGTATTGAAGGAATGATGCCCTACTTCATTGAAGCCGATTTGCGGGCGTACTATCATGCAGGCAATTTAAAATTTGATCTCGAATTGTCTCGAGATACACAAATTACAAACAATTTTTTTCTACACACCGCAGTACGAAGTATCGTGGAAACTAGGGAAAGTAATCAAATGCGATATATCATTCGACCCTATTATCGTGTGAAGCCAGGGATGGATATTTTTGTCGAGTATGAACGTGAACGCGATTATGGTCATTCATCTGTCAAATCTACTGTTACCGGTGGGGTTTCTCTGCTTTTGTAGGAAATGGCTGGAGAGGTTTTGCAATTTCGATCATGTAATATCTAATGTATATGTGTAATTGCATCTTTTTTTTACGTAATTGATATGGGCGTCAGTTTGAATATTTCGACAAAATATTTTGGATCAACTCACAAATATCAGAGCATTGATTGGGTTTTTTTGGAGCGTCGGATCTTTTTAAGCAATCCAGTAACGATGTCAAATTCATGAGATCGATGGTGGGGCTCCAATTTTCGGGAAGTTGTACACCGCCCTCGTTTAATCCACGAATAAAGGCATCTTGAAATTCAGAAGGCATTTTATGCGCGTAACGCAACATATTGGCAACATCCCATAAATAGGAGCCTGAAAAAGAAAATTCCCAATCAAGAATGCCAGAGATTTCCCATTCATTATTTATTTTATTAACGAGGATATTGGCTGGATCAAAATCACCGTGAACGAGATATCGCTCACTTTCATCCGGAAATAAGTGTTTTGATTGATCAATATAGTTGATAGCTCTCTGAATTGTCTCAGATCCAAGCACAGCGATGACATTCTGGTTAGATAAGCAAGCCACAATATGTTCTAATAATTTTTCATTAGATGTGCTGCCCGAAATAACGTTTAACTCTTTATCAAAAAATCCTGGTTCAGGAAAATTGTAAGATATAATTTTCGCAAGCATTCGCCCTGCGTTATACATAACTGTATTAGTATCGCAGGGTGTATCATTTAGCAGAAAATTTCTGAGTTGTATGCCTGGAAAAAATTTTGTAATGGCGAAAGTATACCCATCAACCTCTCCTAAATAGAATGAAAGAGGGATTGGTATTTTATCTTTTAATAATACACCAAGATTTTTTTCGCGATGAGCAGCATCTTTATCACGTAAATATATCCGCGAAATATACGATGTTGAGTCATCGTTAAGATGGATTTTAATATTAAAATTCGCGCAGCCTTCAGAAATTATCTCATAAGATGATAGATTTTTTTCAGGGAATGCCATTTGTACCATTTTATAGATGGTCGTTTCTGGTAGAGCAAGAGTAATGTCATTTCTTTCCCAGTTCATTTTAAACATAGTTTATCGCCCCATATTTACTCGCACATTCTTCATGAGAGTTGAGTCTTTGTTTCTTAACGAATCTGTTGATTTTATCATATATTGGGACGAAGGGCTTGGAGTGTGGTTTTGACAAGATTTAATAGCTGTAAATGGGCGTACTTTGTGGGTGTAACCCTTGTTTTATGGCTTGGTCAAATGATAGTCTTAACGGTCTGGAGAGGTGTCCGAGTGGTTTAAGGAGCACGCCTGGAAAGTGTGTGTACGGTAAAACGTACCGAGGGTTCGAATCCCTCTCTCTCCGCCAGTAAGGATCCATGACACAATTTCAGGTGTTAAGCTGGCCTCTTTCAGGTAAGCCACAGTACAAGATCATCGTCGAGTGAGTAGCAGTTTTCAGGGATGTTCGAGAAATATTTATAAGTAACGCTTTTGTCATCTAGAATTCGAAACTTGCAGGTGTGGATGTGTGCTCGATTTTCATTGCTCATGCTCTGGGTTCACCAATTTTCCTGCTTCGACTAACTTATCAAAATCAGATTTATGCAGTTGATCTTGTTTTTTTCTAAAAACATCATATTCTTTTTCTGCAAGCGCTACGGCAACTTCATGAGACACCGTACCCAGATCAGACAGTATTTCCTGTTCGTTATACTTCAAAAACACATCCAGTTTTTCTATCCAATCCTTCGTAGCCATCACTTTCCCTCTAGCCGCTTGAAATTCAGCATAATCAATGTACATATTAACAATTCGGTTAAGCTGCAATATTTCATCTTTGCTTAAGTAATTTTTTGCAATGGTTACATCAGATAGAAAAATTTTGCCATCAGGTGCTTTACGCCAAGTCGTCAGGCCCATATTAGGTTTGGAAGCTTGAGCACGATCAGCAATAATTTCAGCCGCTGTATTACCAGTGATAGCAAAGTGCAATTTATTTTGAACTGTGGCAAAAAACTTTTGCGCATTGTTTGAGCTGCTTAAATAATCCACAGATGTTGCATAAATATCCGTGATTTTTTGATAAGCCATTCGCTCACTGGCTCTAATTTCACGAATTTCTTCCAAAAGCTCATCAAAAAAGCGGGCGTCAAATTTCGAGCCCTTTTTGAATCGCTCAGAATCAATAGCAAAACCTTTGAATATATAATTTTTAAGCTTATCTGTAGCCCAAGTACGGAAAGCAATACCTCGTTCTGAATTAACTCTGTAGCCGACGGCAATAACCGCTTCTAGATTATAAAACAACACACTACGTGTTATTGATCGATTGCCCTCTTGTTGAACTACCGAGAATTTCTCGGTAGTTGAGTTTAGGGTCAGTTCACCTGCCGTGTATATGTTTTTCAGGTGCAGAGAGACGTTATCAGTTGAGCAGTCAAATAACTCAGCCATATGCTTTTGGGTAAGCCAAATGTTTTCATTTTCAAATCGAACCGCGATAGAAATCTTGCCATCCTGTGTTTCGTAAAACACAATCTCACTAGGTGGTAATATTGGGTTCTTTTTCTTACTGCTCATAACCCACCTCACTTTTTATCAAATAGTTGCATGGTCATGTTTCCGTCAACTGAAAATTATGAAATTCCCACAGCTTTATCTTGACATAAAATTATGTTTTGTGCAACTATAATATGTGTAATCATGTCAAAAAAGCAGCAGAAATTATGAGGATAAATGAGAAAGAGTATTTTGCACCTATAGAGAGCGACGTGGTGGACTTTTTGACAAAGCTTAAAAAATTAACACGCATTAAAGAGATTAATATGCTATGAAAATTAGTTTTGTTCCCTTAGCTGAATCACATTTTCCGCTACTTCTAAAGTGGTTAGAGATGCCTCATGTTAAAAAATGGTGGGATCAAGATGTTAAGTGGACGTTGGCATTAATTCAGGAAAAATATTCCGATTATGTTAAAGGATATAAACTAGACAACGGTATCTCTAAACCAATCAAAGCTTATATTATCTGCGCCGAGGCAAAACCCATTGGGTATGTTCAAATTTATAATGTGTATGACTTTGCACGTGAGGAGCCGTTAACTGGCCTACCTTCAAGCCTTGCTGGTTTTGATTTATTGATAGGCGACGAAGCTTATTTAAAACAAGGCATCGGCTCTCAGGCCATCGCACAGTTTATAAAAGAGCATGGTATTTCGTATACTCATGTCTTTGCTGATCCTGATTCAAATAACATTGCCGCTATCAAGGCATATGAAAAAGCTGGTTTTAGGAAGTGTAAAAAACAGCCAAGCATAGACGAAGTATGGATGCTTTGGAAAAATAAAGGGGTTTCTGTAAATAACGCGGAACATTTCAATTTGGATGAAAATGAAAATCCTGAAGTGAGATCGATTTTAAATGATGGATTAAAAGATTTCAATAAAAGTAAAATAGGCGCTTATGAACACGATCCTTTTACTTTATACATCAAAACAGAAGGTAAAGTTGTTGGCGGCTGTTATGGAGATATCACCAAAGATAATTGCTATATGGATTGTATTTGGGTTGATTCGCAGTATAGAGGCAAAGGTCTTGCTAAAAGCTTAATGTCAAAGCTCGAAGATTACGCCAAACAAAAACATTGTTCTGTCATAACCCTGGAAACAGCTGATTTTCAAGCAAAAGATTTTTACACAAAAATTGGTTTTTCAACCATTTCCACATACCCTCATAATTGCTTTTTAGGGCATCAAGTCTATCTCATGAGGAAAAAAGTATGAGCATTCATTTTGAACAAGCCAATATAAGTCACATTGATATTGTTTTCGGTTGGCTAGCCTAACCTTTTGTTCAGGAATTTTGGGATAATACGCAGGGCCATAAAGATGATATTTTAAATTTTGTTAATGGCAGAAAAGAGCCTTCGAAGTATTGTGATGGCAAGTATGTTTATTGGATAGCAAGCTGCGACAATCATCCGTTCGCCATGCTAATGACGATCCAAGAAACAGCTGAAGATCATATCGATGACATTAAATTAAATCACCTTTCAAAAACAGGTCATACTTATACTTTAGCCTTGGACAGCTTGATGTAGGTAATCCGCTTTCGCTAACCGATACAAAATATGTTGTGATAAAGGATGATCCGCAGCTAATTTAGGGTGTGCAAAATCGCCATTCATATCACGCTTTAATCCAATTTTTTCCATCACACGAATAGAGCGAATATTCGCTGGCACAGTAAAAGAAACAATTTCTTTAAGGTCACATTTTTTAAATCCATAATCCAATGCGGCTTTAGCGCCTTCAGTCGCATAGCCTTTACCCCAATATTGCGATCCTAAACGCCAACCCACTTCAACCGCAGGGGTAAAATGCGATTCCCAATCGGTGTAATTGAGACCAATAAACCCAATCAATTCACCGGTTTCCTTCAGGCAGGCAGCCCATAAGGTATAGCCATAGTTCTCACCCTGACTATTCACCGCCGAAATAAAGTCATTGACCTGGTCCATGGTTAATGGGCCGCGTAGAAACTCAATCACTTTTGGATCTTGGTTGATTTGAAAAAACCCCTCGGCGTCTTCTTTTTCCCACGCTCTTAAAATAAGCCTTTCTGTTTCAATAATTGTGGTCATGTTATCTCCGATGAACTTGTTCTCATCAATTTTTCTAATTGTGCTGCAGGGTATGGGGTTGATTTGCTCTCTTTCTGAAGTTTTTGAAAAAACTCATCCATGAGCAATGTAGTGGGTGCATATTGTTTTATCATTGCTGCTATCACGGGCGTTGTATTACCGAGTTCACCGGCAAGATATTCACGCAGGCGAATTTCCCATTGTTCCTTTCCAAAAAGTGATGTGATAATACAGTGAAGCAGGTTTTCAGTCGCGCAAGCTTGATCATATGACGAATGCTGCTTCAAAAATTCCGTTTCTGCTGGAGTTAAATCAAATTTTGATGATAACGCTAATCCAAAATCGCTTAAATATAGCCGCTTACCGTCGGTGAGTATATTTTCAAAGTGCGCATCAAAATGCATCAAACCCTGCGTATTCATATGCTTGTTTGTGGCTTTGAGATGTTTATCTACAAATAAAACTGTTGTTTCAGAGTTACCATCACCTTTAACAATTTGAGCACTTAGCCACTCATGCAAATTTTGTGGAACAAATTCAAGAAATAAAGCGATATGCGCGGATGCATTATTGAGATCTTTAACACGTTTACGAATGGCAGCGGAATTCCCCCAGTACTGACAGTATTTTTCAATATCACCCCAATAGTTGGTATTGATATCGCCCGGACCACTCGGCAAAATACGCCAATGGTACATGATAGGGAAATTTTCACATTCACCTGTGATCACCCAGTTGGTTGTCATGATATGAGTGGCAAGCTCACGCCATGCTCCAAAGCCAGCAGAGCCCACACCATATTGATAGCACAATGGCAAATCAAAAAGATTCGCAGTGGACATAAAATTTTGAGGTAGTTGCTCAAGATCGGTCAGCGGTATTTTTTTAACAAATACGGGTATGTCATCAACAGAAATTAAGGTTGATTTGCCACCGATACCTTCATGCATCGGTTTTGCATCAGCCAAAATCTGCTTTAGCTTTTCTTTGCTCAAGCATGCGAGGCTTGTTGAAATTTGGCCATACAGTTTAATTCTTTGCATTATGGCAGCCTGCTAATGACGTTATCTACAACGAATTGATAAGCTTCTTCAAAATTCCAATGCAATTTCGACGGCAATAACAGGCTCATATCTATATGAAAATCACGATTATCTTTTTTAAGCTCAAGATTCTTTAGGAATTCTTCTCGCGAGATTTTCATACCGTTATAAGTGCAGTACTTAGCAAAAATATCAAACACTTGATTTAAGTTAATCAATTCGTTGGTTGTCACATACCATATATCAAATAAATCTCGTCCTTTGCGGCGCTGATACAGGGCTCGCAATTTAGTGGCCATCAGCTCATCTATTTCGTAAGTAATAATATCTGCTGCTCCCTTGAACCAATCTGAATCCATAGAGAAAGGAACCTTTTTTAAGGGCAGCACTTGGAAATGTTCAGTCGTATTTATTTCGATTTTTAGTTTTGATGCAGATTTGTTTATGGATTCATATTTGTAAATCAGCTTTGCGCTTCTTTGAGTAATTTTCCATTTTGGATCCCCTAACCATGGTTTGAGCACCTCACGAATTGCATTAATTGTTTGACCGATTGGCTCAGCATTTTTCTGAACGAAGTCAATGTCTTCACTGTATCTAGACGGAGGATTAATAAATAGTTTATTTAGTGCTGTACCGCCACGAAAAACTAAAGCGTCTTTGATATGCGGATCGTTATATAAATCTACTAACGCTCTGCTTATAATGAGATCCTGTTCAATTTGGGCTGGTGTTTGCCATTTAACGTGATTAGACCAATTTTGTATAAAAATATTTGGAATCATAAATCGCTCTCTATTTCAGTATTTTCTATTATTTTCCATCTCTTGTATCTCGGGTAACCCTTTTTTTCTATTTCAGAAGCAATGGGTATGTAATATTTCATTTTTCCCTTTAAAAAAACTTCTAAAGTCTCGATGATTTCAGTTTTTTTATCTTCATCCATGACATCAATCTTCTCTAAAATATAACCAATACGTTGTAGTTGGTATCTAGCATTGATCTTTTCAGCAAGCTCTATCAATTTACTCGGATCTATGGCTTCGGCTAATTCAGAAAAAACGGTTGCTATGTGGTTAAGTCCGCCCGCATGAGAGGGGTAATTGAGTAAGTCGATTGCAGTGAGCTCAGGTGATGCAACTTTAAGATAGCCAGTATCAACAACGAAATCTTGAGTTGGAAGTCCAGAGAATGACTTTTTGTAAATAAACTCTATTTCAACATCACCAAAAACTAAATTACCGCTCATCCTTTTATTCAACATGACTTGGAATCTAGCGGGTTTTTGATGGGTTGCTCCATGAAATAACCCCGCTGATAACAGAGCAACATAATAATTGGTATTTAGATGCTTCATGAGTATGGGAATAAGTTGTTCTGCGGGTATACAACCGTATGTTTGATATTCAGGAGGCACGATGACATAAAAAGCTTTAGCCGGTGAGACAAGGTCACCACTTTGAATAAGACGATATACAGCCACCCTGGCATAATTGCGAGATACTTTGAATTCCTCCAAAATCTCTTCAATAGTGAAGGCTCGTTTCCCATATTTCCTGAGCTGTTTTATGTAAGATTGTAGATTCATATGATTGCCATGCTTCCAAAATTACAAATAGTGTAATTATAAGAACATAATACACCTATTTCTGGGTAAGTGCAAGCAAAATATTTAATTTTTTGTGTCAGAATGTATGTATAATTACTCATGATGTAATTATAGAAACATGATGGATTCAAAAATGCGTGTAACCGTCCTTAACTTGGTGATTATGAGATGTTCAGTAGGTTACGAATAAAGCAACCTAAAGGACATAGTAAGCTTGTTTTGAATAATCACCTTGTTATCGAAAACAGCGTAAATCGATAATAACGGCATTTCTTATTACCACGGATGGTGATAACTGCTAGCATTATTATCGAAATCTGCTTGAATTGCTGTCGGTGAAGTTGACATTCCCCACCCAGTTTGGAGGTGGTTATTTTGAGGGATGCTCACCTCCGCCATTTCAGCTTATACAAACAGGAAAAACCAATCGTATCGATTACGAGGAGTATGAGCACTATGAGTCAAGAAATTATCCAATGGGGTTACGAATGCCTTTCATCTCTTGGGTATACACTAAAAAGCAATATGTCAGAAAATGTGCAAAACACCCCTTGGTCTTATGTAGTCCGCTTTGATACATCTGATGGATATATTTATTTGAAGTGCACACCGAAGCTGTTCGCATTGGAGCCAACAATTATCCAAATTTTGCATGATCAATTTCATGCTTCTGTTCCAACAGTTATCGCACACAATGCTGAATTAAATTGTTTTTTAATGAAGGACGCAGGTCGGTCATTACGAGAAATTCTAAAACAGAAATTCGACGTGGAATTGCTTTGCAGAGCTATTGAACAATTTACATTACTTCAGATCGCTGTTGCAGATCGTGTAGATATTTTTCTTGATATTGGGGTTCCTGATTATCGCTTAGATAAATTGCCTGGTTTATACAAAGAATTAATTTCAAAAAATGATTTATTATTGGCGGATGGTCTATCTGAAGTAGAAATTAGCAAGCTGGAGAATCTGCTTCCAAGGGTTTCTGATTTATGCAAAAAATTATCCGCTTATTCTATCAAAGAAACAATTGTTCAGCCCGATTTTAATGATAACAACACTCTTATAGACGATAGTTTACAAGATATTACAATCATTGATTTGGGTGAAATAGTAATATCGCATCCATTTTTTTCTCCGCTAAATTGTTTGGAACAAATAAAAAAACATCACGCATTAACAGATGAAGATGAGAGATATCTAAAAATTAAAAATGCTTGTTTTAAAGATTATATGGATATTTTTGAATCTAAAGAACATTTATCAGATGCTATTGCTACGGCACAATTATTACGTATTGTTTATGGGATAGCGTGGTCATATAGATTTATGCTCGCATGTGGTAAAGAGAAGCTGATGTCATTCCAGCATTGGAAACTCAGTAATTTATTGAAAGAATTAATGGCTAAAGGATAGAGGACAAAGAATGATTAGACATTATATCGCTACTGGATTGGGGGGCGGAGTAGGCGCAATCATGCGTTTGTTGATTAGTAATTTATTACCACTTTCCGTTTTTGGTATCCCACTTCCCATACTTGTTGTTAATGTTGTTGGATGCTTTATTATGGGCGTTTTAACAGAGTTTATGGCCTTTTATTGGTCACCATCAGATACTGTAAGATATTTCTTGATATCAGGAATCTTGGGAGGCTTTACAACCTTTTCAGCGTTTTCTCTAGAGTTTGGACTACTCTTTCAGAAAAATCAGTTTGTGTTGTCTTTTTTGTATATTACTCTAAGTGTTTTGTTAAGTTTAGTATTCTTCTTTGTTGGAATGAAAATTGTAAGGCTTTTTTAGAAAATCTAGATAAGTAAAGTTCTGATGAACTTAGATGTTTTACCTGTAGTAGGAGATGTTATGCGAGTTTTGTTGCAAAGAGTAAAGCAAGCCCGTGTGACTGTTGATTCAAAAACAGTCGGTGAGATTGATGGAGGTTTATTGTTGTTGATTGGCATTGGTCATGAAGATAAAGAATCTTGTGTACAAAAAATGGCAGACAAAGTTGTAAATCTGAGAATTTTTGAAGATGAGCAAGGTAAAATGAATCTTTCCGCATTGGATATTGGCGCTAATATTTTGGTGGTTTCACAATTTACATTGTACGCAGATACTAAAAGTGGTCGTCGACCGGGTTTTGGTCTTGCAGCAAAACCAGAACACGCCGAACCTTTGATTCAACATTGGGTTAGCACTTTGCAACAATTGGGAATCCAGAAAGTTGCCACAGGTGAGTTTGGTGCGTATATGCAAGTTGATTTAACAAATGATGGCCCTGTGACCATAATGTTGGAGAGTGACTTCTCTAATTAATTTTTTATAGGGAATAGGAAATGTATTTAATTATTTTGAATGTTCCGGAATCTCATCTCGAGATAGTAAAAACAGCACTGTTTGAAGCAGGCGCTGGAAAAGTCGAAAATTACAGTCACTGCTCATGGGAATGCCGTGGTGAAGGTCAATTTATGCCATTATCAGGCAGCAATCCGTACATCGGAACAACAAATCAACTGGAAAAAGTTTCAGAATACCGAGTGGAAACCATCTGTGATGAGTCTAAAATTGGAGACGTAATCACTGCACTAAAACGTGCTCATCCTTATGAAGTTCCGTCGTATCAAGTATTAAAGATGGAAAACTATTGATATTGGGTTAATTAAAAATTAATTATGTTAGTAAATAACGCACGGAGACAATATGTACGAAATTTATGTTAGTACAGATATTGAAACAGATGGCCCGATTCCGAGTATTAATTCTATGCTGAGTTTTGGATCGGCAGCATATCAAGCCGATAAAACTCTGGTGTCGACATTTACTGCAAACTTGGAATTATTACCAGGTGCTGTTCAAGAACCACGAACGATGGAATGGTGGAAAACTCAACCTGATGCATGGAAAGCATGCAGAGAAAATCTTCAACGACCTGAAAATGCGATGAAACAATATGTGATTTGGTTAAAAGGGTTAAAAGCCAGACCTATTTTTGTAGGATATCCTGCAGGGTTTGATTTTACTTTTGTGTATTGGTATTTGATGCGTTTTGCCGGTGAAAGCCCTTTTTCATTTTCTGCTTTGGATGTTAAAACTTATGCAATGGCATTATTAAAAAATGAATATCGTCGTTCCACCAAAGGAAATATGCCCAAACATTGGTTTGATAATTTACCTCATACGCATATTGCACTTGATGATGCTATTGAGCAAGGGGCATTATTTTGCAATATGCTTTCTGAAAATTTAAAGGATAAGTAGGCGCGATGTGTTATCAACGAAGATAATACACTGGGAGTTCTTCGATATCACTATCTGCGTTTTCCTCTGAAGTGGGCAAAACGAGTTCTGTGTGACAATTTGCCTGGTGATGTTTTGCTAATTCAATATTCAAACTTTTCATATAGGTCGCAAATTTCGCATTAAAATCAAATTGATCTGAGCTAGAGGGTGATGTAGGAGCAGAATTGGATTGAGTTGCAAGCTCAAATAATTCCATCACTTTTGTGTAAGCCGTTTCAATCTGTTCTTCTGAAGGGACTGCATTGATGTCTATGAAATATTCATTGAGAACGACTGAAGGGATAGAATTGATGTTTATGAAATAGTTATTGAGAATGACTAAAATTTCGCTTTGTTGAGGATCGATCGTTTCAATTAATGTATGCATTGAGCAGTCTATTAGAGAAACATTAGATTTAAATACCGCAGTAAGATTGGGCCAAACACTAGTATCGGTCAAAACATTATCATGAAAGGGTTTTATACAGCATCTAAATCTGTCTACTATGTAGATAAGAATCATATGTTTAATGATCGATGGTTTTAGTAATCTCGCTAGTTCTTTTTCAATCTCCAGAGTTTCAGTTAAAGTCGAAAAATCGAGAGTAAAGTAAAAATACCAATAATGCCTATTATTGTGAATGGGGTCGTTCTTGGATTGTTTGAGCAACGCTATAATTTCTTCTTTTGTAACTTGTATCTCTCGAAGAGTGGATTTCATGAAACAGAGCTTCTTAACATGTAAAGGCATAATTCTGTTTGAAAGAAATGGCGCTAGGAACCGAACATATTGTGGGTAATATTTTAAAACATCAATACAGTCGTTTAAATTAGTACCGCGCAATTTTGGATCAGCCAATATTTTTGAAGCCGCTTTTAAAAACCCTTTTTTAAGGAATGAGGCTAATGCTTTAGAGTGCCAATCTTCAGATAATACAAGCCCAATATCAAAGAGCAGGAGAATATTATCTTCGTTATAATCTTCTCGTGAAACAATCGAACCAAAGTATTGTCTAAGATCTGACTGCCAGCGGTGTACTATATCAAACTCGTATTGATTGTACTTATCATTATTAATGTATTCACAAATAAAAGATTTGACTGTTGTGACGTTTTCTTGGGATAAATGAGATAAAAGAGATGTATATATTTGATAATGCAAGCAGTAAAAATAGGCAGAAGATTGGCCTTTCGGAGAAGTAAGTAAGAAGATTAATTTGTTGATATTCTTTTCATCAAGACAATGTTTAACGATATATAAATAGACAATGTTAGGATTATAAATAATTTTTCCATGTGGGATAGAACCCGATACTTCGTTAAAATGTTCTATGATCAAATCGATCGCATCTCCAATATTATTATTGTCATTTGATAATAATTTATACTGGTGACAAAGATTTATGAGACGCTCTTCAGCTAATTGAGTATTTTCGAATGAGAGAGTTTTTAGAAAAACGTAACAAATAGCAATTTTAAGCACGTGAGGATTTGGATTGCTGATTCTATTGTTGAGATTTTCTAAGAGGCGAATGGTTTGGGAGTGACCCAATTGATAAGACAATTGCAAAGCGACAATGTAGCGGATTTGAACAGACTCATCATTGTATTTCGATTCCGCGACGATCGCGTCTGGTATCAAATCATAAAGTCGATTTTCAAGGGTCTGATAGAGCACGCCTTCAATGAAGTGTGGATAGTAACTTCGTTTTTCGGGCATGGCCCCTTTGTCCATCAAGAAGCGAGCCGTATCAATTTCTTTGTATGCTATGGCAGCATTTAAAGCTACTCCTAATAGCGTTTTATTATTAAGGATAATAGGAATTGAGGTAAATAATTCAATATCTTTCCAATGTCTTCTCTCAATGGAAATATAAAAAAATTGAGTGATTAGCGTGGCGTAGTCATTTACACTCTCTAGTTTCTGAAGTGCCATAATAAGGTTTTTCACAGCCGCATAATGTTTATATAATAACTCTCTGATATGCTCGGGATTGACATTAATGAGAACGGTTTTCGATAAACCTTGAAGTGCACGTGGATAACGAATTAAAACACCTACACATTCGTTTAATTCAACTTCCTTGATTTTTGGATATGTCACTACTCTCTCAGCCGCTTTGAGATATCCTTTTATGAGCAGTGATTCATAGGTATTAGCCCACTCTCCGTAAAAGTATGGAAACCAAATTTCAAGCAGTAATAATATCTTTCCTTCACAGTTATCTTCACTTCGAAGTGCTTCGGAGAAAAAAGATTGGAGACAAAAATTCCAGTCTTTACTTTTTTTTGATTTTAAATCAGGGTCAAGTTCACTTTCTATATATTTATTTACAAAGTCTTTTATAATATCAACATTCTCACTTGATAGATATTTAATGATTTGCATATAGACAGCATTATGGACTTTAATGGGGTATATAAAAGAGGATTTATTTTTGCAATCGATAGAAGTAATTAGAAAAATCAATTTATCGCTATTTTTTTGACTCAGGTAATGCCCTACAAAGAAATAAAATATGAAGCCACCGTCTTGTAAATTAAGCGATGTAGCAGCGTCAGGATAATATTCCATAACGATGTTTAGCGCATCGCTAATATTGGTATTATATGTGGGTAGTAATTGATACTGATGACAGAGTTTGATAAGACGGGTTTTCGCCAATTCAATATTCTCATCATACAGCGCATCTAGTACCAAGTAGCAGATAGCAATTTTGATATTCTTAGTATTGAGATCTTTGACCTGATCTTTAAAGCTGTCTAGTGAAGTGATAATTGTAGAATTCTGTAATTCATTGGCTAGCTGTAATGCAACACAGAATCGAATTTGTAAAGCTTCATCGTCGTATTTTGTCTCTAACTCTATAGCGGCTGGTACTAGTTCAAATAACTTAATGAAAATCACTTTAATAAGGACACTGTCTATAAAGTGTGTATGGTTTTCATCTTTTTCAGGTATGGCACCTGCATTGAATAATGTGCGGGCAGTTTCAACTTGCTTGTCTTTTATTGCTCCCATTAAGGCTCTGCCTAGAAGGGGCTTATTCGCTAAGATAACTGGATTTGAGAAAAATGATACCACATATTCCCAGTGCTTTTGCTCAATAGCAGCTTTAAAAAATTCGGTCATCATCTCGTCGATTTCAGCACCCATTTGAAACATAAATTTAGACTCGCAAGCTTTTTTATAAAATAAGGCTTTTGAAAAAAGTTTAGATAATGTTTCTTTACTAATAGTAGTAGTAAATTCTTTCAAACAGAGTTTAATAGTAACCCATTTGTGTTGTTCAGCTGCTACTAAAAGCATTTCATCCAGCCCCATGAATTGAATTTGACGCGGATTACCTTTATAGAGTAGATGATCGAAAAGATTTACATGTTCAGAACGTACAATTTGAATATTATTTTTTTCGCTATTAGTGGCAGTGATTAATTTGTCTGCTAAGTCAAACTGTTCTGCTAAAATTAAATTTGCAATAATTGGATCATTTTTCTTGAATAAGTCTCGAGAGTCCAGTGTATCAAAAACATGGTTTCGAAGTTTAGGTTCTTTTAATAATCGCATTAACATCCGAGTATAGCCATTATTGAGCATTACATAGGCAAGTGGCGCTCCCATGCAAGTATCCAGTAGTATTTCGGAGGTGATTTCAGGTAGGCCCAAAAGAAATTCAAAATCACAATTTCTATAGTGCTCGATTCTTTCTTCTAAATTAGAATAAATTCTGACGGATTCTTCTTCATCACTTCTCCGCATTTGATCTGTGTATTGTTTAATATCATGATAAACTTTTGAAAACAACCCTGAAAATGTATTTTTACGAATATAGAAAATGATGGGAATTTTAAAATGAGGATTTACAGTGAGATTATTTTTTTCAGCATAATCCTTATAATGCTCAAGTAATTCCTGAGCAAAATCATAAGCCAGTAACCGTGCTTCTAGTGTATCCGAACAAATACTAACAACGCTTCGATAGGGATTAAAGCGAATTCGAGCTAATACTTCATTAGTACGAGGATTCAACATCCTGGCCTTTTTATTGGCTCTTTTGAACTCTTCAATTTGATCGGTTGTATAGAGACGTCCTTTTAACCAGGATAAACTACTTTGAGCGCGTTCAGTGGAATCGTAATCGAATATTCTAGCCACTGTTCCTGAGTCATCAGTCAATAGCCTATTAAAAAGTGAATCGTGGGTGTGCGTCACTATTCCGTATAATTTTTCATTTCGGTGATAGATACTAAATCCAAAAGCACGACTGAGCGCATTAGGATCTAAAAGGGTATTTGATTGAGTTTGTGAAAATCCAGCTTTCTCTTTTGGTGCATACATTGGCTGTTTGGTTTCTCTTGGTTTAATCCTGCCATCAGGCGCGATTAAAAATTGTTTTCGTTGAGATGGGCGTAAATTGTGAAGTCTTCGGGAGTTGTTCTCACCTGGGATGATGCCCAAAATAAATTGGTGGCTAAAATCGAATTCGTCAGCACGGAGTGTTTTTAATAAACAATCATTTATGTAATCCGTAGTTAAATTGCCGCTTTCGCTCATGGCTTGGCGTTTGCAATAGAAATATTGTTCATCTGTTATATAAACAACGAGACCATCAATTTTTGGAAACTCAGTATTTAATAAAGGTAAGCGTTCTTTAACGAAATCAAAAAATTCTTGTGCGATATGAGGTTTTTTGAATCGTAAAATAGTAGTAGTTTTTGCGCCGAAAATAAATTCAGCTGACCTACTAGCATTGAAATAGTCTGTAAATGATTCTTGAGTCTTATTCATTAAATTATTTGATTTCGCAATTTTACTTTTCATAGGACTCTAACTTCATTTGATACAGTTGAATTATTCTCAGAACCACTAGTGATTTTGCAAGAAATACTTTTTATTTTTTGATTAAGACTACGCATGAGAGTATTAATTAGCTTGTTAAATTCAGGGAGTGCGGGTTTTGTAGTTGCATAAAATGGCAGTATTAAACGATTTTTGCTTACTGTCCCATCAAATAATTGTATTACTCTTGAGAATGTTGTGTTGGTTAGTTCAGGATAGGGTAATTGATTAATGTCTATAAAATAAGTGTTGAGTGTATCTAATATATCAGCATGATGTGAATTTAATCGCGCAGAGTTTTCTGTTTGATAAAAACACAACTTTTGTAGCTGATCATTAGTTTTTATAGCTTGTGTAAGTTTTGGCCATTTGCATGATTCAATGGGTTTTTCAATTTCGTCGCGAAATAAGTCGATAGCGCGAAACATGTAGACTACAAATATTAACATCATATGTCTCATCATCGACGGAGTTAACAGTTCACTTAGAGTGTCCATTACAATGAAATCAGTCGATAAATTAAATGTAAATGCTGAATAGAATTCCCATAAGTAATCTTCTGGACGGTATTTATCTAGGTCAACAAGACTTAAAAGAGTGGCCAATTGTGCTGCCTTTTCAAAGGGATAAAGTGAAGAAAACTGCTTGATGTGACAGGGTTTAACTTTATTTGTTAATTGAGCTTCGAAAAGATTGATTGAATCTGGATATTTAACTAAGACCTCAATCATTTGATCCCTGACTTCGTCATCGACCTTAGGATGCTCAAAGATGAATTTCGCTAAATTAAATCCCCTTCGTTTTATTGCGTCTTCAAATATAGTAGAAAAATCTTCTTTTAATAATTCTAATCCCATGTCGAAAAGTAAGAAAGCTTTGTCTTCATCTAGCTCTTCACCGCGAGTGGCATCTTCGTAAGATCTTATCATTTGCTTTTTCCAGTCCATCGAAGAATAAGACTTTTCGACAGATTGGCCAATGAATGTTTCGATAAATCCTTTTATAAAAGCTAAATTTTGGTGCGTTAACTGTGATAATAAACTTTTATATACAGAGTTTCGAGACTCGTAGAATATGTGACCGCGCTGATTATCATTGTCATTAATTATAACCCTGAGGTTATCGGTATCTTGATTCTTTAAAAAAAGACTTGTTAAAAAGGGTATCAAGAATTCAGAATGAATATTCCAATCTGATTTCGCTAGCATATTTAAGTGGCCAATAATTATTTTAAAAGCGTCGTAAATATTTCGATTTTGTAAAGATAAGAATTCATACTTGTGACATAGTCGTAATAAGCGTTTTTCAGCAAGATCTGGGTTATTATCAGAAAGCGACGAGATCACCAAAAAACAGATCGCTTTTTTAACATTCTCAGAATCTGTGACGCACGCTAAATCACTATTCTTTTCGAAAAGCGCAATAGTTTCAGGATTTCCTATTTCATGGGCTAGTTCAAGCGCTACGAGAAAGCGAACAGGTGAAAACTCATCCTGTGATTTCCTTTCAAGTTCAATGAGATCAGGAATTAATTCTACAAGACCGTTAGTCAGCGCATAAAACAGAGAGCCGGATATTCTATGCCCCGATCTCTCATCTTCAGAATGATTCCTGATATTCAATTGCAGTAAAAATTTAGGCAATCGACTGTTTTTTCTTTTAATTGCATCGAAAAACGCATTTTCTAGTAACTGTTGATCAAGAAGAGAGTATGAGCTTTTGACCAATTCAATAATTTGGTCCCAGTTTCCAGTGTTTGTAGCGGTAGAAAGGTGCCTATTTAAGATTTCAGTTGATTTTGGTAGGGTTTGAACTAAGAATGCAGATGTGCAAAAGTCCAGGCTTTGTCCAGTAATTAATGACAGTTGTTTTAATGTGCTCTGGCTAATATTGGTGTTAGTAAATTCTTTGAGACACAATTTCACCGTAACCCACAATCCCCGTCTAGCCGCTTTTAAAATCATTGTTTCAAGATCAAAAAAAGCTATTTGTCGGGGAGTTCCTTTTTCAAGAACATGATTTTCTATGGCTAATAATTCTTTCTTAGAGCCAGTTGCAGTAATCAATCTATCTGCAAGATCAAATTGTTCGGCTAAAACAAGGCGCGAAATTATAGGATCATATTGACTAAATAAATATGGACGGTAGTTGATAAGTGCCTCAAACACCGTCACTCGTAATGAGGATTTGCAGGATGCTTCTTGAGTGGCTCTGGCTTGCGCTTTTGTTCTGAATAATCGCATGAGCATTCGGGTGTAGCCTTTTTCCAACATGATATAGGCCAACGGTTTTCCCATGCATTCATCTAGTAATATTTCAGGTGTAACCTCAGGCAACCCTAATAAAAATTCAAAATCATTTCTCTTATAATGTTCAACTCGTGAGACAGGATCATTGTATATACTGATGGCTTTGGCTTCATCTTTTTTCCGCATGTCATCGCTGTAGAGTTTTATAATATGCCTGTGAAAAGAGGTAGAATTTTGATTGGCGATATAAAATATGATAGGGATTCTAAAATTAGGATTTAGAGTTAAACCATTTTGTTCAGCATAAATTTTATAATGATCAAGGATTTCTTGGGCGAAATCATAAGCTAATAATCGTGCTTCTAATGTGTCGGCACAAATGCAAACAACGCTTCGGTACGGATTAAACCGAATGCGAGCTAAAACTTCGTTAGTGTATGGATTGCTTTTCCTTGCTTCTTGATTCGCTTTTCTAAATTCTTTAATTTGGCTGGGTGAATAACAACGTTCTTTTAACCATGTTATAGAAGCTTCTGCGGATTCTTTTGAATTAAAATCAAATATTCTTACGACTGTTCCGCTGTCATTGGTCAGTAAACGATTAAACAATGCATCATCGGTGTGCGTAATGATTCCGTATAGCTTGCTATTACGTAAATTTCGACTAAAACCAAAAGCTCTACTTAGTGCATGAGGATCTATAAGAGTGGTGGATTGTATTTGTGAAAATCCTTCTTTCTCTTTTGCTGTGTACATCGGTTTTTTATTCGATCTTGAGGTGATAGTGCCATCTGGTGTAATGGTGATAGTTTTACGTTGATTAGGGCGTAAATTTTGTAAGCGCCGTGCATTTTTTTCACCAGGGATAATGCCCAAAATGAAGTGATGACTAAAATCAAATTCATCAGCGCGTAATGTTTTTAACAAGCTATCGTCCAGAAATGAAGGATTTAATACACCACTTTCGGACATGACTAAACGTAAGAAGAAAAGGCTTTCTTCTTTTGTGAGGTGTACTGTTAGATGATCAAGTTTAGGAAAATCAGTATTTAATAAGGGCAATCTTTGCTTTATTTCATTAAAAAATGAAAGTGCAGTTTGTTCATCCTTAAATTCGAAAGTAATAATATTCGGGGCATATTTTCCGTTGAATCTACGGCTACTTTTGAAGAAATAGGTAAAAGGCCCTTCTTCTTTTATCGTTGGTGCTTTCATTGAAATTGCCTATTTCATTGTATTAAGGGACATTTATACCATAATTAATGGTATAAATCAAGGGTTTCCTGACTTTCATTGAGTACTTCTCTTTTGTGCTGGGCAGTTTATATAGTCCCGCTAAAGCCTCAGGTTGATTTGTGGCTTGTTGCAGGTCACAATCCACATTTAACTCGCTTTTAAGCAGGATTACAGGTATTGAATACGGGTATTGAGAGCAGGCTTATTGAGGGTCTTAAGGACCTTGGGATGCCTGTCATTCCTTCACAAACTGAGCAGTTGCTACGTTATCTAGCCTTACTTACCAAGTGGAATAAGGCCTACAATCTCACGGCTGTAAGAGACACTTTGCAGATGGTGACCCGCCACATTCTCGATAGCTTGGCTATCCTCCCCTATCTTCAAGGCAAGCGAGTCCTAGATGTTGGGACTGGAGCTGGATTGCCTGGGATTCCTCTCGCTATAGTCGATCCCGAACGTAGTTATTGTCTACTCGATAGTAATGGCAAAAAGATTCGGTTTTTACAACAGGCCAATCTGGAACTTAGACTGCCCAATGTCATTTTTGTCGAAGATCGAGCAGAAAACTTTGTCACAGAGCAGTGTTTTGATAGTATAGTGGCGCGAGCAGTGGGTAGTATTAGCGAGATTCTGGAGCATACTAACCATTTGCTGTGTCCCAATGGACAGTGGTTACTTATGAAGGGCCATTTTCCTCAGGAAGAACTCGAACACGTCGGTTTGGAAAGTGACATTATTTCCTATCGAGTCCCGGGTTTGGATGAACAACGTCATCTTGTGCGATTGAGTAAGAGGATTAAAGATTGAGTAAAGTCATCGCTGTTGCGAATCAAAAAGGAGGCGTAGGAAAAACCACCACAAGTGTGAATTTAACCGCATCTCTTGCTGCAACTAAACGTAATGTGCTTTTAATTGATTTAGATCCGCAAGGAAATGCGACAGTGGGTTGTGGAATTCATTCTGAAGATTTTAATTTTTCCACCAATGAAGTGCTGCTAGGCGAATGTGAAATCGCCAACACCATTTTAAAAACGCCGCATAGTTTCGACTTGCTTCCAGCGAATTCATCACTGACTGTTGCTGAAGTTAGATTATTGCAGCAAAACGCTCGAGAATATGCTTTGGCAAAAGCACTCGAACCTGTTCGTTCTCTCTATGATTTTATTATTATCGATTGCCCACCAACGTTGAATATGTTGACAGTGAATGCTTTAGTTGCTGCGGATTCAATTTTGATTCCGATGCAATGCGAATATTATGCATTAGAAGGTTTAAAAGCATTATTGAGTACAATTGAACGTTTAAAACAATCGGCAAATCCAAAATTACATCTAGAAGGCCTATTACGCACTATGTATGATGGCCGCAATCGATTAACGCAAGAAATTTCAGATCAATTAAATCAAGTATTGGGTGATAAATTATTCCAGACGGTAATTCCGCGTAATGTTCGATTAGCCGAAGCACCGAGTCATGGATTGCCAGTACTTGTTTATGATAGTCGCTCACAAGGCGCAGCCGCACATTTAGCATTAGCCGGAGAATTGTTAAGACGACAGGCGAATGAAACCATGGTTACACCTGCTCGAGAAACTGAGCAGATGGAATAACTTTTTAGGAGAAGGGAAAGATGGAAGTAAAAAAACGCGGATTAGGAAGAGGTCTTAACGATTTAGGACTAAACGAATTGCTCAGCAGTGTGAATAGCACACTGAGTACGACTGAATCTAAAGTGAATGACCAAACATTACGACGACTTCCGGTAGAATTTTTACAAACAGGAAAATATCAACCACGAAAAGACTTTGATCCTGAAGCCCTCGCAGAGTTAGCGGATTCGATTCGAGCACAAGGCATTATTCAGCCCATTGTTGTGCGTGCAATCGCTCACAATCGTTATGAAATTATTGCAGGGGAACGTCGCTGGCGTGCAGCGCAACTTGCGAATTTGAGCGAAGTTCCTGTGATTGTTCGTGAAATGTCAGACGAATCTGCAATTGCCATGGCGTTGATCGAAAATATTCAACGAGAAGATCTGAATTCGATTGAAGAGGCTGAAGCAATGCAGCGTCTTGTAGATGAATTTGGGTTAACCCATCAACAGCTCTCTACAGCGGTTGGAAAATCACGAGCAGCGGTTACCAATTCATTGCGATTACTGCAATTAAGCAGTGATGTTAAAACGATGATTGAGCGCGGTGATTTAGATATGGGACATGGCCGTGCTTTATTGGCTTTGGATCGAGAAGGACAAATTAAGGCAGCAAAAATTATTGTCACCAAAGGTTTTTCTGTTAGAGAAACAGAAAATTTTGTACGAAGAATGCAGCAATCCGATAGTCCAGAAATAATCAAAAAATTGGACCCAGACACCCAACGTTTGCAAAATACCCTGAGTGATAAATTATCTGCCGATGTGCAGATTCATCATCAGGCTTCTGGCAAAGGTAAGTTAGTCATTAAATATAATTCTCTGGATGAATTGGATGGTATTGTTCAGCGATTTACAAAAGATGACTAGTTTTTTTGAAGGATACTTTATTTAACTACGAGCGTGGTTTGGCGAACTAAACTCAAAGTTCCTTCGAATTCATCATCGTCTACAATTTCCACATCAGCCCGCTGTGTCGCGGGCCTTTTTTGAGGAACTGGTTTAGGTTTTTCTTTGCGTTTAAAATGATTAATCTCATGTAGGGGCTGTAAAACACGGTAGTAATCTCGCCCCTTCTTATCAGGGTCAAATTTAGTATTATCAGTACTTTTATTCGTTCGAAACAAGCACATTTTTCCATAAAACAAATTATTGGATTGTAAGCGGGGATCTAATAAATGATGTGTTTTGTCATGATGAGATAATTCGTCTAAAAACGCGTTATACGCGTCTCGCGAGATATTCATAGAAATTTCAGAAAGGATATCAGCGGGTTGCTTTATCGTCTCTTGATCAGCCGCGTGGTTGACGCGGTTGGGTGAATTTTTCGGAAAACGATGACGAAATAGGAAATAGAATGGCCGCATTAAACATTGTTCATATGTTGGTAGATTAATCGCTGCTTGAATAAGAAGAAGACTTTCATCAGGGGTAAATATCGGTCTCTGATCGGTGAAGAGTAATGCACCTCTCAGTTTAGCTAAAACATCAGTTTTTGCCTTATGAACCTTGGAATATGCGATTTTTCCTGTATAAATTAATTTTTTGTTTAGCCGTAGCCGAAAGTTACAAAAACCTTTCGAATTAATATCAGGGCAAAAATAAATCATATTTGTTTTTAGTTGGCCATCTTTTGGGAAGTCTTTCACAAAGTCAAATTGGAGTTTTTTAGGGTTTAGACGTGACTTTAAGCAAATTTTTTCACGCGCTTCTTCTAATTCTTGTTGACAGAGCATGCTAACTGGATTAACTCCGATGTTTTCAAAGTCATTTCTGATGCCAGAATTTCGATTATCTTTTGCGGGTAGAGGTTCCTCTTTACGTTTTATAGGCCCCCCTTTTTTAGTTGCAAAATAGGAGTTTAAATTGACAGGATCACTTTTAAGGTTATCAATAAAACGGGCGTTAAGTGGAGCAGGGTCAGTTAAGGATTTCTGCTCAGTGTGTCCAGGAAGTTTTCTGATATAGCTCACTAATTGTTCAGTATCGGATGGGATATTTCGCTGCATAACAAGTGTAGCGAGAATGTCTTCACTGAGTAAACCTATCTCACAAAAGTGTTGTGTCATATTCAAGAGATTGTCTTCGTTATGTAAAAAATGACCCGTATGATTATCATAGCCAATAACTTTTCCCTTTGCATCAGTTGCAAGTCGCCCAGCAAAAAAAGGATGTCGATCTAAGCTTGAGTGAAAAACACTTTTCCCCGGCTCTTTAGAATCAACTGTGCTGTCTGCGAAAAAATCACCCGAGGTGGTCGCAACAAAAATAGCTTCACCAACATGTGTGCCATGTGCAGACATTTTTTCAGTAGAAAATGGATAAACTTTGAAACAACGATCATCATCATTGCCTTGAAGTGTCAATTGATAAAAATGTTCTGCCATTGGCAGTAATCGCTTTCCTTCAAGTTCCTTGCCTCGGTAAATTTTGACTTGGCGTATTAAATCTGTTTCTTGATAAGCTTCAGTCGCGAGTTTGGTAGTTCCTTTAACGAGAAGATGTTTCAAAAGATGGGCAACACTAAAAATGATAAACATTCGCCGTTCACGGGTTAGTTGTTCAGAAATGATTTTGGGTTTAAATATTTTGGTGGTTTTTACTGTAGATGAGCGCATGACTTTTTCAAGTTTTTCACGCTTGATCTCGGGGTCCTGCTCATTATTCCAGTCGACTAAGTCCTCGAGTAATTGACGAAGTGGCGCTTTTGTTGGCGCATCGTGTACAAAATCGGGTTTAAAGGGGAGCCTTTTGTCTCGATGTTCAATTTTTTTTTGTAATTCTTGATCGATTAATTGCCGAAGAAGTGGTTTATCTAGCGTATGCTGTTTTTGATCCGTATGTAATAATTGCAACTCTGCATCAGTGGGGCCTCTAAAAATCAAGCGCATGATATCTCGACATTGATCATGTAGTTCTTCTATCGCAGGATTCCCAGTGAATTTTTTTAATGAATTAGTCAGCGTAATCAAGGCATCAAGGCGAGTTGACAAAGTATTAGCGTCATATACAGTAGATAATGAAGACAGAATGTTATCTGTGTCAGAATAAGACAACTGATGTTGATCAGCCAATGTTTTAAATTGATTGACTGACATCAGTTCCCACAGGGAATGCTCTGAGGCTCTTTTCATTTACAGTCTCTTTTAAAATTCAGATAAAATTCTTTTTTGATTATTTTGTAATCGAAAGGATGTTTCTTCACCAACTTCATGTATAAGCTGTTTCATGAATGACTCTTTGGGAGTAAATGATTTATATTGGTCGACTTTCAATTTGTTTAAAACATCTTCTAGGTCGGCAATACCATCTACGAGCCCTAAATCAACAGCTTCAGAGCCTGTCCAAAAATCACCCGAAAAAAGCTCGTTAACATCACCTTTAAGTTTTTTACCGCGTGTCGCTTTAACATCGTCGATAAAATGCGAGTGTACAATCGATAGAACCTGATGAATTTTCGTTTCATCTTCAGGTGCTAATGGTTTAAAGGGATCGAATCGATCTTTGTGTACACCCGCTGTAAATACACGACGTTCTATACCCACTTTTTTAATGGCATTAGAAAAATCAAAGCCCGAATTGAGCACACCAATAGATCCAGTGATAGTATTTTGGTTTACGTAAATAACATCTGCAGCAACGGCGACTAAATAAGCTGCTGAAGTGAGCATTTCTCCACCAACAGCGATGACCTCTGTTTTAGGGTGTAATTTTTTTTGTCGAAGAATTTCCTTGTAAATCTCTGAAGCGTTCACGGGAGTCCCGCCCGGTGAATCAATTAACAAAATGACCGCACGTGCCTCTTTGTCTTTAAATGCCTTTTGAATTTGAGGTATTGCTCGTCTTGCCGAAAAAGCAGCTTCAGGAAGTATTTCGCCATCCAACTTTACGAGTGCAACATAAGGTTTGCTATGGTCAAATCGATCATCATCAATATTGCTGGAAATGGCAAGACCAATAAAAGACAGTATCAATATTAGTGTAAAAACTAGCCCCAAACCAAAACGTAGATTACGCCAAAAACGCTCTCTTTTGCGATCTTGCAGTAAATCTTGAATTATACTATCAGTAGGTTGTTCATTCATTGTGGGCCCTCTCTAACGGCTTGTAATCAGGTCCCTGAGTCTAGCAGATTAGGTGTGCACTATCCAGGTTGGACTTTGGTTGCCAGCATCTCCCGGTTAAGGATTTTGGGATTTTAGATCACTCAATGCCCTGTATTTAGGGCTGTTGATTTTAAAATCCCTCATCGCGAAAGGAAAATCTTCTGACATCTTGTATTCTGTAATCCAAGGGAAAAGTGCTGTATAATGTTGCCTGTTTCATTATTACAACGTATGAGACAAGGTGAAAGTATGCTAAGTATAGGTCTAATGAGCGGCACATCGATGGATGGGATCGATGCTGCATTACTGGAAACTGACGGAACTCCAGCGCTCTTGATCGAAAGAGGGCACGCTACTCTCCCCTACTCCGATGAATTTAAATTACTGTTGAAAATGGCAGAATTTGTCATTCGAAAATATCAGGGAAATTTGACTGAATCAGGAACCTATTTTCAAGAATCAATAACAGAATTTTTAACGCACGAACTCAATATCACTTCGAAAAATAGTGATGACATGCTCAAAGATTTTGCAGCATATCTACATGGCGAAAAATCAAACCACCTTCCGATTACTCTCGATGCTATTATCAATTATTCAACGCAATTAAATGGTCATCTTGTTCATCAATTAATTGCTGAATTAGGATACGATTCAACTCAAATTGATGTTGTAGGATATCACGGACAATGTATGTTCCATCAACCAAAAAGAAAAGTATCGATTATTGTAGGTAATGGTCAACAATTGGCGAATCAAGTTAATATTACGGTGGTTAATGATTTTCGTCGATGTGATATTGCTGCGGGTGGATTAGGTGCCCCATTTGCACCGCTTTATCATCATGCATTGGCTGTGAGAGATAATAAAATGCCTATTGCTTTCGTCAATTGCGGTGGAATTTCTAATATCACTTTGATCAGTGGAAAAAATGAAAATGATTTGCTGGCTTTTGATACGGGCCCTGGAAACAATTTAATTGATCGTCTGGTAAGATTACGCACAAGCGGACAAGAAAATATGGACATCAATGGACAATATGGTTTGCGTGGAACAATTAATGAAAAAATGATCGAGTTATTGTACGCAAAATCCACTCATCAACAGAATCAGAATTATTTTTTATTGCAGCCTCCTAAATCATTGGATGTAGGTGAAATGCAACTCATTCCTGAATTGGAAGCTTTATCACTTGAAGATGCTTGCGCAACATTAGAAGCGTTCACGGCGAGAATGATTGTTAAAAGTCTTGATTTAGTACGAACACCATTGCCTTTTCAATGGATATTGGCAGGTGGTGGATGGAAGAATCCCGTTATTGTTAGGGAGTTTCAGCGGTCTTTAAAAAATAAATTGGGAGAGAGTGTTAGCATACAACACGCTGACGAAATGGGTTGGAACAGTCAAGCAATGGAAGCACAAATTTTCGCGTATTTTGCAGTGCGTAGTTTACAAAATAAACCATTAAGCGTATTCGGCACTACGCAAGTTCCCATACCCATGTCAGGAGGCCATGCCCATGTTCCATTAGTCGGATCAACGCCCGCAGTGAATAACCTTTTAAAGCTAAATTCGGCTGTGTTGCAGGGGTATCAAGTGAAGAGTGATGGCGTTAAACCTTCACTCTCAAGGCAGAATCTAGATTGACAGTAAACCAAACTTTCTCATATAAATTGACAAAGTCTAACCGTTGATTTAACCTGAACTTAACTTCCTAATCTAATATAAAGTGGAGTGGTAATGAAGTATTCCGCCAAAGCTTGGGAAAAAGTGGCCCCAATTTACAAAGCAGTAATTCAACATCCGTTTAATCAAGAATTGATGAAAGGAACATTGAGTCAAGAAAAGTTCATTTATTATATAGAACAGGATATCCTTTTTCTTAATGAGCTGTCAGGCTGCCTCGCGCTAATTGCTTCAAAAATCCAACCCGAACATTCGAACACCTTTTTGGAACTTGCACATAGCGTTTCTCTAGATTCTGAAGCAATTTCAAAACAATACCGTATTGATACAGAAGAATGTAAAAAAAATCATAAGCTATCTCGTGCCACGCTCAGTTATACGAGTTATTTATGGCGCACTTCTGCAGTGGATCCAGTTGAAGTAGCGGTGGCTGCCATTCTGCCCAGCTATTGGGTGTATTACGAGAGTAATGTTAATCTTTCTCAATCAGTATCCGCAAATAATCCTTATCTATCGTGGATTGAAAGATTCACGACAAAAGAATTTGATGCAGAAGTTAAAACTGTAATCGCTATTTTTGATGCCTTAGCAGAAAATACAACAGAAGAAAACCGCAAAAAAATGTTAGAAGCTTTTTGTAAAAGCGCAATGCTTGAGTGGCATTTTTGGAACGATGTATACGAAGCCATCATCTTCGAAAAAGTCTAGCTATTTACCTCTTGATGGAAACGTCCATATTATACCTAGATTGGGCGAAAAAATGGATTTTAAAATCATCGTTTATCAAGAGTAAACTCCGGTTTTAAAATCCATTTTTTCACCCAATCTGGACAAAATCTGAACGTTTTAGCCATTCAGGCAAAGGGTTCAAAGTTTAGCTAAATAATTTTTCTAAACTTGCGCTTCTTTTTCCATAGCTGCATTGTATTCGCCATTTGTTGCAGCGGAATTTAATTTCGCTCGCATCAAAAGTGCATTTTGACTCATCTGAATATTATCTGATTTTCCTTCCCAGCTGTTTAATGCGGGTTCTTGTAGTGCTCTACCATAAGAAAAACTGAGATGCCAGGGATGTGGGCCCAATTTATTCATAGCATCTAAATTGGCAGTGGCTTGTTGGGGTGTTTGGCCGCCTGATAAAAAATTAATGCTGGGCACTGCTGAAGGAACTGTTCGTTTTAGTACTGCCATAGTTTCATGTGCCACTTGTGCTGCGGTTGATTGTTGTGCGTGTTTATTTCCGGCTATAACCATGCTGGGTTTTAAAATAATATATTCAAGTTTTACACCATAGATAAACAGCGCATTAAAAACTTCGTAGAGTGCCCACTGAGTGACTTTAGAGCAGTGCTCAATTGAATGATCACCATCCATTAATAATTCTGGTTCAACAATTGGTACTATGCCGTTTTCTTGGCAAATAGCAGCATAACGAGCTAGGCCGTCAGCATTCGAATGAATGGCAACATAAGAAGGGCAGATGTCGCTAATAGTGTAAACAGCCCGCCATTTTGCAAAACGCGCGCCTTGCTTTTTATATTCTTGTAATCGTTCATGTAAATTATCCCAGCCTTGAGTAGTTTTTTCATTTTGACTGTTTGCCAATGGCACTAAGCCTTTATCGACTTTAATTCCGGGAACGATATTTTTTGAAGCTAATAATGCGGGCAGAGAGAGCCCGTTTGTTGATTGACCTAGTGTTTCCTCATATAAAATAACGCCACTGATGTAATTATTTAAATTGTCAGTGTTGAATAACATATGTCGATACGCTAATCGAGTATCTTCAGAGCACGGAATTTTTTTTGCGTCAAAACGTTTAGTGATTGTGCTGGTGCTTTCGTCGGCTGCTAAAATGCCTTTTCCAGGAAGAACTAAATCATTAATCGTTTTTTGTAACTCAGCTTGAATGGTCGTCATGTCAAAATTCCCTGAGAAGTAAGTGATGAAAACAAGAAGATCGCGTTAACATAGTGAAAACGCGATCCGCTAAATTAATTAATTTCCAACGATTTTTCGTCGCTGCTGATAGTGCAATTATGCTTTCGACTAATATTAGTAACGATAGCATTATGAAAAACACCGTTGCTATCATCAATCATATTTGCAGAGACCCAGCATACTGCTTTGACATCAGCAGTTTGATCAAAAATATCAGTTAAGCCGAATCCATCATCTTCAACAACAGCAACAGCGAGTTCTGATGGAGAGTTGACTGTGACAGTGCTTGACCAGCTTTGGCCTTTGCTCAATGGGGACATTCCAAAAACGGTGCCTGACAGATCTATTTTGGCATCAGAAATAACGCCGGTTAGCATTGCTTTATCAGAATGATTAGAGATGCTGAAGGGTTTCGCTGTTGATGCAATAGCAGGAATGGCAAAAGTAGAGCATAGGGCTATAGTGATTAATTGTTTTTTCATAGGATATTTCTCCAGTAAGTTGATCTATAAATATGACACATGCACAAATACGCTATGATTTTATACTGAATGACCAGGTGAAATCAATGAAAATGTCATATCTAGCCTCCACAATCCCCTCAGAACATTCTTGATCGTCATTCCTTTGCTCTGATACTATGCACCCCTATTAAAGCTGAGGGACGATTAGGTGTATTCAAAACAAGTATGGGAAAAAGTAAGTCCGGTCATCGATGCCATTATGGAGCATCCGTTCAACCAAGAATTGGCATTAGGGGCACTTAGCGAAGACAAATTCGCTTTTTATATTGAGCAAGACAGTCGATTCTTGCAAGATTTTGCAATGAGTCACGCTATCATTGCCACAAAGATTTCTGCAGAATTTATTCTGCCTTTTTTGCAATTTGCGAGTAATACAATCAAGGAAGAGCAAGAAATTGTGCATGAGTATTTTAGAAAAATATACAATTTTACAAGCACAGGAAAAATCACGCCGGCCACACTGAGTTACACCAGTTACCTTCTTCGAGTTTGCTCATTGGAACCCGTTGAAGTCGGGGTGGCAGCAGTATTGCCGTGTTTTTGGGTTTATCGTGAAGTGGGTTTGGCCATTGCAAAAAATTCAGCATCGAACAATCCTTATTCCCGCTGGATAGAAACCTACGCAAGCGATGGTTTTTCAAAGACAGTGAGCGAAGTTATCAGGATTTTCGATGCTTTAGCTACAAAAACAACTCCAGAGATTCGAGAAAGGATGTACGAAGCCTTTTATAACACAACAGTGCTAGAGTGGCATTTTTGGAATGACGCTTACTATCAAAACGTCTTCGATGAAATCGCCCTAAACACCGTCACTACGAGTTGAATCTCAATACTCATATCGCTATACTGCCGGACGTTTTATGAGTGAGGTTAGTAAGTGGAGTTACGGCACATAACAGATCATTATCAGCGGCAGGCCTATTACTTTATGGTCTTCCAGGTTGGGATAGCATTAGTATTTGGGCTCATAATTTGGCTTGTATGGGGATTTCGTTCAGGCGCTTCAGTGTGGGTTGGTGGATTGACTTGTGCCATCCCTCATCTGTATTTTGCGCATCGATTTTTCACGGCAACGGGGGCATTAGCTGCGAAGCAGATCGTTCGTGGCATGTACAGGGCTGAAATAGTCAAATTATTGTTGACTGTGTTCTTAATTGTGATAGTGTTCAAGACCCTGCCGGTTGACGTGTTAGCCTTCTTCATAGGCTTCATTTTGGCCCAGATAACGGCTTTTGTGATGATACAACGGTTTTTTCGAAATACGAGATCGGTTGAGTAAATATGACTGAACAACATACATTGACAGCATCTGAGTATATTCAGCATCATTTGACAAATTTGCAGTTCAACGTCAAAACTATGACTTTTGGTGAAGGCGGTGGATTTTGGACGCTGAATGTCGATACTTTCCTTATTTCTGTTACCCTTGGTCTAATTATGATTTTGCTATTTGGCAAAGTGGCAAAGTCTATGACATCAGGCGTACCAGGCAAGCTTCAAAATTTTATCGAAGTGATTTTCGGATTCGTTGACCAGCAAGTAAAAGACACTTTTCATGGTCGTAGCATATTGATTGCTCCACTGGCGTTGACGATTTTCACCTGGGTCTTTTTAATGAATTTGATGGATCTTATTCCCGTGGATGTCCTGCCTCGTGCGGCAGGCGCTGTAGGCGTTCAGCATCTACGTGTAGTGCCCACAACAGATTTATCCACGACATTCGGGATGTCGATCACTGTTTTCTTTCTGATTTTGTTCTACAGCTTTAAAGTAAAAGGACTCAAAGGCGTTTTCTTAGAGTTTTTCACAAAGCCCTTTGGGATATGGTTTTTTCCGGTGAATTTCATCATGCGTGTGGTCGAAGAACTGGCCAGACCGATTTCACTGGCTCTCCGGTTGTTTGGTAATATGTTTGCAGGCGAACTCATTTTCATTTTGATCGCCTTGCTTCCCTGGTATCTGCAATGGCCCCTTGCCCTGCCTTGGGCGCTGTTTCATATATTGATCATTACCTTACAAGCCTTTATTTTCATGGTATTGACAATTGTGTATCTGAGCTTAGCATGCGAAGATCATTAACATTTTTAAAAAGGAGCAACAATGGATAATTTAGTAGCACATTTACAAGGTATGACAGCAATCGCTGTGGGCATCATGATTGGTATGGGTGCGTTAGGTACCGCTATCGGATTTGGTTTATTAGGTGGTAAGTTTCTTGAAGGGTCTGCTCGTCAGCCTGAGATGGTTCCTATGCTCCAAGTGAAAATGTTCATCGTTGCGGGTCTTTTGGACGCGGTGTCAATGATTGGTATCGGTTTGGCGCTTTGGTTCACAGTAAAGAGCCCATTCCTTGCTACATTAATGGAATTCGCACCTAAAGCAGCCGGCGGTTAAGTTTACGCATCAGTTTGGAGTTTAAGCGGTGGATATAAACGTTACATTAATTGGCCAAATGATCGCATTTGCGATGTTTATCTTCGTAACAATGCGATATATCTGGCCTCCGATATTAAATGCTCTGGACGAGCGGCAAAAGCGAATTGCTGAAGGGTTACAGGCTGCTGAGCGAAGTGAAAATGAGCTCAAATTGTCGCAGAAAAACATTGCTGATCAATTGCGAGAGGCAAAACATCAAGCGACTGAAATTATTGAGCACGCTAATCAACGCGCTGTCAGAATTGTAGAAGAAGGTAAAGAGATCGCAGATAAAGAAGGTAAGCGATTACTTGAAATGGCTCAGAATGATATCGAACAAGAGCGGCTATCAGTACGTGATGTGTTAATGAAAGAGTTATCTGAAATTACAATTCAAGGTGTTGAGAAAATTCTTCAAAAAAATATTGATCATGCAACTCACTCTCGTTTAGTGGATCAGCTCATCGCTGAAATTCCAGGAGCTTAGGATGTCAGAAGCGCGCACAGTAGCTCGTCCTTATGCTGAAGCAGCATTGCATTTTGCAACTCAAAATGGCACAACACTGGAATGGTCGAATCAGTTGGCGCTTTTGTCTGCAATTTCTTCTAATGAGCTAGCCAAAGAATTAATCAAAGATCCTCGGATATCATTAGAGCAGCAAGTTGAATTATTTTCTGATGTGGCAGTTTCGGTACTGGATGAGAATGGACGAAATTTTGTTCAATTATTGGCAGAATATCGCCGCTTAATTTTACTGCCCGAAATATTTCAAGAATATCAACGATTGTTAGCAGAACAAGAACGCCAAATCACCGCTGAAGTTCGTACGGCACAACCATTGACCGATGAACAAATTGCGCAAATGTCAGCGGCATTAAAAAAACGTTTTGATTCTGCTGTGATTATAAAAGCAGTCATTGATGAATCACTTTTAGGTGGTGCATTGATTCAAATTGGTGATTTAGTAATTGATGGTTCGTTGCGTGGTCGTTTAACATCAATGGCCGCAGCTTTACGTAGCTGAATGTGAAACAGATATTATAGAGGAATACAGATATGCAAATTAATCCTTCTGAAATTAGTGATCTAATACGTCAACGTATTAGTCAATTCGATGTCACTGCTCAATTGCGAACAGAAGGGACTATTGTCAGCGTCAAAGACGGAATTTTACGCATTCACGGAATTCATTCTGTGATGGCGAGCGAAATGATCGAATTACCCGGTGGTTTATTTGGTATTGCACTCAATTTGGAAGAAGATTCTGTGGGTGCGGTTGTGATGGGTGATTACGAGGGTTTATCTGAAGGCGATACTGTAAAATGTACGGGTCGTATTCTTGAAGTTCCTGTAGGTGAAGGATTGCTAGGTCGTGTGGTTGATGCATTAGGAAATCCGTATGATGGTCTCGGTGAGATTCAAGCAACTGAAATGTCTGCGATCGAAAAAGTGGCGCCAGGTGTGATTGCTCGTCAATCAGTAAGCCAGCCCTTACAAACAGGACTAAAGGCAATCGATGCGCTCGTTCCGATTGGACGAGGTCAGCGTGAGCTAATTATTGGTGACCGTCAAACAGGTAAAACTGCCATTGCAATCGATACCATTATTAATCAAAAAAACACGGGCGTTAAATGTATTTATGTTGCGATTGGTCAAAAAGCCTCTTCTATCGCTAACGTAAAACGTAAATTAGAAGAACACGGTGCAATGGATTATACGATTATTGTTGCTGCACCTGCTGCTGATCCTGCTGCATTACAGTATCTTGCGCCGTACACCGGTTGTACAATGGGTGAATATTTCCGTGACAAGGGCGAAGACGCGTTAATTATTTATGATGACTTAACGAAACACGCGTGGGCGTATCGACAAATTTCATTGTTATTGCGTCGACCACCTGGACGTGAAGCGTATCCTGGTGATGTGTTTTATCTGCACTCCCGATTACTTGAGCGCGCATCGCGAGTAAATCCAGAATTTGTTGAAAAAATGACCAATGGAAAAGTCAAAGGACAAACAGGATCGTTAACTGCATTGCCGATTATTGAAACGCAAGCAGGTGACGTATCTGCATTCGTACCTACCAATGTTATTTCTATTACAGATGGTCAGATTTATCTTGAAACCGATTTGTTTAATTCAGGTATTCGTCCCGCAATGAATGCTGGTTTGTCAGTGTCTCGTGTTGGTGGTGCTGCACAAACGAAAATCGTCAAAAAATACGGTGGTGGTATGCGTATTGCCCAAGCGCAATATCGTGAATTAGCAGCGTTTGCTCAATTTGCTTCTGATCTAGACGAGACCACTCGTAAACAATTAGAGCGCGGACAACGCAGTACGCAAGTATTAAAACAAAAACAATATACTCCGCTATCTGTAGTTGAAATGGCGATGAGTTTATTCATTCTTGATCAAGGTTATTTGGATGATGTTCCGATTAATGAAGTGTGTGCGTTTGAGCATGCGTTGCATGTTTTTATGCGAGACAAATATCCTCAAGTGATTGAGCAAGTGAACAAAAATCCTGACACGAGCGAGGAAACATTGAGTAAGCTGAAAGAAATTGTTCTCGAATTCAAAAAAACGCAGACATGGTAGAATAATATGGGTGTCGGACGCGAAATTAAAACAAAGATTGCGAGCATAAAAAATACGCAAAAGATTACGGGCGCTATGGAAAAAGTAGCGGTCAGTAAAATGCGTAAAGCGCAAAATTTTATGCGTCGTTCTCGCCCGTATGCGAAAAAAATGTTGCAGGCCATTGGGCATATTGCGAAGAGTCGCAGTGAATATCGTCACCGTTATTTGATACAAAATGATGAGCCTAAAAAAATAGGCTATTTTGTCATTACATCAGATCGGGGATTGTGCGGTGGTTTGAATATTAATATGCTCAAATTGTTACTCAAAGAAATGAATGTGTGGCGGAAAAAAGGCTGTGAAATTGAGATCTGTACCATAGGCATTAAAGGTGAAGTTTTCTTCCGACGATTTGGAGGAAATGTGATTGGGCATGTTCGTCAATTAGGTGATGCTCCTTCAATTACTGATATTATTGGAATCGTTAAAGTGATGCTGGATCGTTTTGAAGCGGGTGATCTCGATCGGGTGTATGTGGCTAGCAATGAATTTGTGAATACCATGACACAACGACCATATATTGAACAGCTTGTTCCACTGGTGATGACAGACGATCAAAGCAAAGATCATGTATGGGATTATATTTACGAACCCGATGCAAAAGAATTGTTGGATACGCTTCTCTCCCGATACATCGAAACGGAAGTTCATCAGGCAGTGGTTGAAAACGTTGCGTGTGAACAAAGTGCGCGAATGATTGCGATGAAAAATGCTACAGAAAATGCGGGCGAATTAATTGGCGAATTACAACAGATGTATAATAAAGCGCGACAAGCATCGATTACGCAGGAAATTACCGAAATCGTTTCGGGTAGTGAAGCGGTTTAATTTTTTAAATGAAATAGAGTGAGATTGAGATATGACTATGACTGGAACCATTGAGCAAATTATCGGCGCAGTAGTTGACGTAAAATTTCCGCGCGAAAGTCTTCCTAAAATTTACGATGCACTGGAAGTGCCAAGTCATAACCTGACATTAGAAGTCCAGCAACAATTAGGTGATGGAAAAGTAAGAACCATTGCTATGGGGCCTACCGATGGTGTTAGTCGTGGATTAGAAGTTAAAAATACAGGCGCTCCGATTAGTGTTCCGGTTGGTCTAAAAACACTAGGTCGTATTATGGACGTTTTGGGTTCGCCAATCGACGAACGCGGACCTATAGGTGAAGAATCTCGTTTGCCTATTCATCGACCTGCACCAAAGATTGTTGATCAAGCAGCTTCAGCAGAATTGTTAGAGACAGGAATTAAAGTAATCGACTTATTATGCCCGTTTGCAAAAGGGGGTAAAGTCGGTTTGTTCGGGGGTGCTGGTGTAGGTAAAACCGTAAACATGATGGAGCTCATTCGTAATATTGCTATTGAGCACAGTGGTTACTCTGTATTTGCGGGTGTTGGTGAAAGAACACGTGAAGGTAACGATTTCTATCATGAAATGAAAGACTCTAACGTATTGGACAAAGTGGCGTTGGTGTACGGTCAGATGAATGAACCTCCAGGAAATCGTTTACGTGTTGCATTAACTGGATTGACGATTGCCGAGAATTTCCGTGATGAAGGTCGCGACGTATTATTATTCATCGATAATATTTATCGTTATACCTTAGCGGGTACCGAAGTATCAGCGTTGTTAGGACGTATGCCATCTGCGGTAGGTTATCAGCCCACGTTGGCAGCCGAAATGGGCGCGCTACAAGAACGAATTACTTCTACAAAAACAGGTTCTATTACGTCAATTCAAGCAGTGTATGTTCCTGCGGATGACTTAACGGATCCATCACCTGCCACAACGTTTGGTCACTTGGATGCAACTGTTGTGTTGTCACGACAAATTGCAGAATTGGGTATTTATCCAGCGATCGATCCTCTTGATTCAACCAGTCGTCAGTTAGATCCGCTTGTTATTGGGCAAGATCATTACGACACTGCGCGTGCTGTTCAAAGTACATTGCAACGCTACAAAGAATTGAAAGATATTATTGCAATTTTAGGTATGGATGAATTATCAGAAGAAGATAAATTAACCGTGCAACGCGCTCGAAAAATTCAGCGCTTTTTATCACAGCCTTTCTTCGTTGCGGAAGTATTCACGGGTTCACCTGGAAAATATGTTCCATTGAGCGAAACGATTCGAGGATTTAAGGCCATTATTGCCGGTGAATACGATCATATTCCTGAGCAAGCATTTTACATGGTCGGTACTATTGATGAAGTGACAAAGAAAGCTGAAGAGCTCTAAGGTGGGGTCGTGAGTATGTCAATTCATTTAGACATTGTGAGTGCTGAAAAAGAAATTTTTTCAGGCCTCGTACAGTCTGTTGTTGCCACAGGAGCTTTGGGTGAGCTCGGTGTGATGTTAGGTCACACTCCTTTGTTGACGAGCATACGTCCAGGAGAAGTTCGACTGGTAAAACTTAACGGTGACGTTGAAGTTATTTATATCTCCGGCGGTTTTCTCGAAGTGCAACCCGCTGTAGTGACAATATTAGCCGATGCTGCAGAGCGCGCTGAAGAATTAGATGAAGCCGCAGCACGCGAAGCTCAAAAAGTTGCCCAAAGTAGAATTGCTCAAAAAACATCTGAATTAGAATATTCCAAAGCATTAGCAGAATTAGCACAGGCTGCCGCACAATTACGAGCCATTGGAAAATTGCGCTCTAAGCACCGATAGTATTTTTTTGAAATTACATTTGTTGCAGTAAGTTTTAGTTCAGGTCATTTGGGAAAAGCTTTGAGATAATCCTTTTATTGCGCTTCGACAATTTTCCATATCTTCAAAGTTAGTAGTCTATAGAAGGAAACGCAGATGAATTTACATATCATTATTCTTGCCGCGGGCAAAGGCCAGCGCATGTTCTCCAAACTTCCCAAAGTATTACACCAATTAGCAGGGAAGCCATTGTTGCAACATGTGATTGAGACAGCACAAAAACTCAATCCAAAGCGTATTCATGTTGTGTACGGAAACGGCGGGACTCTAATTCCTGAACAATTTTCTCATTATGATGTTGAATGGATACATCAAGCCGAACAATTAGGCACTGCTGATGCTGTGCGTCATGCATTACCTTCATTGCCTGACATTGCAAAAGTATTAATATTATATGGTGACGTTCCGCTCATCAGCTTGTCAACATTGGAAGAAGTAGTTGACGCGAGCCAAGAAGGATTATGTCTTTTGATGGCAGAGGTTGATGATCCTACTGGACTCGGACGAATTATTCGAGATGCAAAAGACGAAGTTGTTGGAATTGTAGAAGAAAAAGACGCCACCCAAGAACAGCTTGAGATTGACGAAGTATATTCAGGTATACTGGCAACAACAGCAAATTATCTCAAAAAATGGTTGCCTCAAATCGAAAAAACAAATCAACAAAAAGAATTTTATCTCACCGATGTTGTGCGACTCGCAGTAAAAGATAAATTGCCCATTTTGGATTTTTGTCCGTATTATGAATGGGAAATTATGGGTATTAATAATCGTTCAGAATTAGCCGTCGCAGAACGCATTTTTCAAATTACACAAGCTGAACGACTAATGAAAAAAGGTGTTACAATTTTTGATCCCGAAAGATTTGATCTGCGTGGCCAATTAGAAGTCGGTCAAGATGTAACGATTGATGTGAATGTGATTATCGAAGGAAAAGTTAAAATTGGCAATGACTGTATTATAGAATCTGGGTGCGTTATTCGTAACGCAGAAATAGGTGATCGTGTTCATATAAAAGCATACAGTCACTTAGATGATGTTAAAATAGAAAATGAATGTCAAGTGGGGCCTTTTGCACGATTAAGACCTGGCACTCAATTAGCCACCGGAGCACGAATTGGTAATTTCGTTGAAGTAAAAAATACCAAATTGGGTGCAAATTCGAAAGCCAATCATCTCACTTATTTAGGTGATGCGACTATCGGAGATCATGTTAATATTGGCGCAGGCACAATCACCTGCAATTACGATGGCGCCAATAAATTCCCTACTATCATAGAGGATTATGCGTTCATTGGCTCAAACACCGAACTCGTTGCACCACTCACCATAGGTTCTTACGCCACCATCGGCGCAGGCTCCACTATCACAAAAGACGCCCCCCCGCACCAACTCACCTTAACGCGCGGTGTTCAGAAATCGATCGAAGGCTGGAAGCGGCCAGAGAAAAACTAACTAGCTGAGCTCTGTGATGATAGGTGAGTCGAGCTGATTTTGTATAATCGAGTTTTTTTGATAATATTACTGCGCTGTAGTAGGCTTAAAATAATGACCTTAAAGATATGGAAAAATTAAGATGGCTCTATTTTAGCGAGGTGAGCATCCATGAATGAAGAGAAAACCAAGGTAAATTCGCAACCCACATCAGCTATAATTCCACTCGAAGTTAGCTGGTATAAGTTGATTGTGAAGCTTTTTTTATACAAATGTTCAATGAGAGCTTGGGGTGTTATTAATATCGAAAAAAGTAGAAAAACCGATTTTATGTCATTCATGTTTGAAGGAAAAAAAGATCGAATCAGACAGATCTGCGGAGATAAGTTTTTAACGGATTGTAAGACTATACTTGATACTAATGAATTAATAAATGATAAGAAAAAGCTCACGAATTCAGAAAAAAAGCAATTTGTGAGAGCACTTGGAATTGATAAAAGTTACTTGAATGATTATCAAGTCCAATTCAGTAATAAGGTTAAGGAGGGCGAGTCTGAGGAATTATTAATTTCAATTGCTTTGGCTATTGCAAAATTCACAATCGCTGATGATGTTAATCAAAAAGTAACATTGATTTTTAAAGGCGCTGAGTATTATATTACTCCTCATATGATCATATCTTTCTTAGATCATCCTCCCCTTCAGGAGGAATTCGATCGTGAATATTCAAAATTGAACGATAATTCAAAAGTTATACAGTGTTGCGAATTTGAAGCCGTTTTCTACTCTCTAGTTCAAAGGTTTAGGCTCTTACAAAAAAATAGCCTTAAAAAACCACTCGATTTGAACCGCTCAGAAGCAGCGTGTGGGTTAGCGTTAGCTTCTTCTTTTCGTCAATATAAAGAGGATCAAGTCTATCGTTCAGCAGAAGTAAGAAATAATTCTTTAATTGATACAATTGCTCAGCCTAATGTTGATCAACCACCTTTGGATAGTTCTAATTTCCGTGACAATTTTTGTGAGAGCCAGGCTAAAAAAAATATTCAGTTATTACCATTGGCTGAATACTTAGGTATATCGCCGCATTGTGAGCATTCTAGAGATACTTCAAATCAAAAAGAGTTGGAAATGGTGTTATCTTTTGCAAAATTTAAGGATAAATACGATACATACCACAAGTTTTTTCTGACCGATGAAAATATTTCGAAATATGGAGAATTAATGCTCAAGACAGCTTGTTTTAACGGGCATGTAAAAGTGGTTCAGTATCTTTTGAAAGCAGGAGTAGATCCAAGTAAAAATGAAAAAAGTGACATTCCTATTTTGTTATGTGCGACTATGGGGGGCTCAATACTTATTTTTAAACTATTATTCGATTTAGGAATATCCATCAAAGAATCAACCTACAATAACTATAATATATACGATGTAAGTTTAATGGCTGAACAGTATGTTTTTGCAATATTTCTAGATAGACACTATCCTTACCAGAAGTATTTTACTGATTATCCGTTAGATATACTATTGATAGCTATGGTTTGTAATAACGAGAATGCAATAAGATCGTTAGTTGTTGATTATAAGCTTCAGCCTACAACTGACCAGATTAGATGGGCTCTAAATAATAAGCAGTTATCAACTTTTACACTATTGGTTAGTTATTCTTCTGATTTAAAATATCTGCAGGATTTAATGAGTTACTGTGTAGTCAATAATCTTGTCGAAGAGACGAGAATATTACTTCGCAAGGGTATTAGTGTTAATAAACCCACATCAGATGGCCATTCACTTTTAACTTTGTCAATAAATTTTGGCTTTACAAAGATGACGAAGTTATTGTTGGAATTTCATGGTGAGCCAGACCATATTGATAGCACCGGTATTCCGCTTTTAGTAAGGGCCACCCTTAATGGATCATCTGGGATAGTTTTAGCGCTGCTCAAAGCCAATGCCAACACCCGACTATTTTTCAATGATAAAAGCCTTATAGAAATAGCAATTGATAAAATGCATTATAAGCTTGTGGCATTATATATTAGCACAGGTGTCTTTTCACCGAATGACATGCTGAAAAATAAAAGAACTCTTTTTGAAAACATACTGGCGTATTTTCCTAGTTTATCACTAGTTAAAACTTGTTTGTGCCGTGATAGTTTAAATCTTATTACGTCTGATAAACAGCTTTTGCTTGGATTAGCATTATATGAACAGTGTGATATTTCTATTATAAGCGAATTAGTTAATATCAGCGGCCCCATCGATCATGACCTCATTTCATATAGAGATGAAGCTAAAGTGTATTTTTTTAAGGAATTAATTGATATTCATCCACAGTGTGAAGATCTTAGTGAATTATTTAAGATAAAAGATTTAGATAAAAATGCTGACCCAATGTCAAATGTGAATATTGGTTCACCTCATGTTATAGATTTGCGAAGTAAGATTCCGAGAAAAGACTGGTGTCGATTATTTTCTGCTAATACTGATGATTTTGACAACGTAGCCAAGGAATATGAAATCAAACGAAGATCCTTATTGGCCGAAGTAACCCAATTAATCGATGACGTTCTTAAAAAAGATAACAGTGATATGAATGAGTTAGTCGAGCATCGTCAATTTCTTCCAACATATCCTTTGCGCAGACTTGAAACCCTAAAAATCAAATTTTTAGGTATAACAACACCAATGCCAGTACTGCAACACAATCACGATCAGGTATTATTCGAATCTTCAATGAGTAAAGATGCAGCGATTGGCGTCGGGGAATATTTTGTTGATAAAATGTCCTATGATGATCTAATAGATCATTTAGGATTGATACTTGTTGAAAATGACAGTCGTTTTGCACTAGTTACTAAACAATTAGATACCTTGATTGATGGTTATACTGAAGAGAGATTAGCACCTTATTCTAACATTCTTAATAATCCTACCATTTGTGCTAGGTATGGACTTAAAGATATTCGTTCTCGTGATGTATCCGCTGTAGTGAAAATTGATGGTAATCCTTTAATTCTATCTGTTCCATTTTATCTTAAAGACCGGAGTAAAAATCGTATTTTAGTTGCACAATTACCATCCAATAATCAAGGAACTGTTTTACTGTTGCCTGTAAAATGGTTAAAGAATGGATTTCATGACGGTCGCTACAATAATATTTCTCTATTTAACGGTGGTTCTATATCTACCAAAGATCCTAGCCCTGCGCCAAGGTAAAAGGTGTCGCCTCTTTAGTTGTGAGAGGTTCGGTAAAATCGTTGTTAAATAATACTGAAATACATCCAAATAACATTAACATGGCCGGGATGCTATAATTAAGGTGTCTAGTATTGGAGCGACAGATATATGGTGCAGTTCAAAGATAAGTGGGCTTTAATTACGGGCGCATCGTCTGGGCTTGGGAAGGTGTTTGCAGAAAAACTTGCGGCTGCAGGTGCTAAGCTGGTGCTAGTAGCGCGAAGTGAAGAGGTTTTAAAAGGCCTCGCGTCTTTGCTTAAGCAAGATCATAATACTGAATCAATTATTATCGTCAAAGATTTATCCAAACCAAATGCGGCTCAGGAAGTATTTGCCGAAGTAAAAAATGCAGGCACCACAATTGATATATTAATTAATGATGCCGGGTTTGGCATTTATGGTCATTTTCACACCACAGACTTCAATCGTAATGAACAAATGTTAATGGTTAATATGCTTGCACTAACGGAATTAACCCATTTATTTTTGCCTGATATGGTTTCTAAAAAATCAGGTATAATTATTAATATTTCAAGCATAGCAGCCTTTGTTCCCATGCCTAACTTTGCAGTCTACTCTGCTTCAAAAGCCTACGTTCGTTTGTTTACTGAGATTCTTTGGAATGAATATCAGAATGAGGGTGTTCAATTTCTCTGTGTATGCCCAGGATCTACCGATACCAATTTTTTTAAAAATGCCAAAATGAAACCCAGCCAACCTATACTCGCAAGTCCAGATAAAGTGGTTGATCAGGCACTAAAAGCATTAGATAAAAACAAAATGTATGTAGTTTGCGGGCCATTCTCTAATAAAATATTCGTTCAACTCAGGCGATTCTTTCCACGAAAATTCCTGGCTAAAATAGTAACAGCAAAAACGAAAAGAAAATAATCAAGCGCCGTTCAAGCGACCTAAATTATTTACTGATATTAAGAACCCCATTTGAAATCGACATATGCCCACCTTTTTTAATATGCTAACACTTCGTATATGGCTGTATTGATATAAGTATAGGTAGCTATTGTAATGGTGAAACATTATTCATACCCACTATAGGCAAAGAGGTGGTTGATGGCTGACCTGCAAGCAAACTAAGGGGGTTGAGGACATAGACTCTTCTCAAGCTGACGACATTGAATTATCAGCTTGGACACTGAATATTCAACGTTTTTTCTTGGCTAGCACTGATTTTTCAGTAAACCAGATAATCATGATGCGCGCCACTTAAAGAAATTTATTCAAGAGTATCAATGTGAATACGCATTTATTGTTTGTCAAACTCCAAGAAGATTTGTAGTTGATGAGAAAATCATCGCTCTTCCTTGGCAAGAAATAAAAGATACATTTACACAATTAATGTCTGATTCAAAGGGTTAGTATAGCAATTATTATGCGAAGAGTAGACGTTATTAAAATACTAAATGACATCACAAATTGATGTGAATTGATTTATCTAAAATATCAAAATTACAAAACCTATCACAACTCAAAATGCGACGCTTTTAATCGTTATTATTTACCGTAATGATTCTTGGGAGGTGTGGGGTCGTTGTTTTGGTCTTGTGCTGGTGTGTTGAGAGTGTCTGTTGTTGTCAATTTTGAAGCATGAAACCCTCTTTCTCTTGCGGCTGCGTATGAAAGGGATGAATTTTCGGTAGCTTGTACACGCTTCGATTGAGATTCATCACCCGCAACAATTATTCCTGGAGCATTAGGAACTGATTTTACGCGTTTTGAACTATATTGGTCAATTGCAGCTGATTCTGTATCCTCTAATTCTGACTCATCACCGGTATATATTATTAATGAAGGATTAGAATCAGTACGCTCAAGTTCAATCTCGGATTTTCTCTTAACAGGTTTTGTTTTAGAAATTTTCGAAGAAGAGCTATCAGTGAATGTGAACAGTGTTTTAATTGCAAGTACGAAAGTATCGAAGAGGTCTGCAATGAATTTCAGTGCAGAGATAAATAATTGTGCAAAGAATCCCTGTTCAATTTCTTCGGGAGCGATCGGTGGAGTGACTGCACGTTCAAGATTTCTTTCGGTTTCACGAACCTCTGCTTTGACTTCAGAGACTTCACGTTTTGCGATGCCAAGATGCGATTCAGCGGCAAGCTGATCTGCTTCAGCCGCCAATTCATGGGCTTCTTTAGATAATCTTTTAGCGTTTTTGACGATTGCTAAAGTTTCCACTGAAGGTTGTTCGGTATCATCTAAGCTAATTTGGGCTATTACATGTTGGGCTTCTTCTGCTTTTTCCTTTGCTTCAGCGGCTTTAATCACGGCATCTTGTGCTTTTTGTGCGTTTTCGATCAGCGTATTTTGATGGTCCTGAATCACAGCCATTCTGTAACCCTTTGTAGCATTAAAGTCGTCTATAGCTTTTTGTGCGTTAGCCAATTTCTTTTGTTGATAGATATAACGAACATTGATTTGAGCACGAAGCGTGTCATATAGTTTAACTTCTCTATTATGGCCAGCTTCTAAATTGCTGTAATTTTGAATTAAGGTTTCAACGATAGAAGAAAATTCTTCAATTGTTTTTTCGTCGCCCAGTAAGTCAATATTACGTTGAACTGATTTCAATAAATTAAGACGTGACAAAGATGTATTTGCGCCAGTTAGTACATTATACCATTTTGAAAGAATAGGTAATTGTTTTGATAGCTGTTGTTCTATTTCTTTTTGATTCTTTTCGAGCTCTGCTAATTCTGCTTTACTCTCTTCCAAGAATTGATTTCTTTCTTCATTGCGCATATCAAGGAATGCATTGTCTGTGTCAGTTGTAGTTTCTATACCAAGATTTTCGTGCTGAGCTTGATAAATATCAACGACAGATTGAAGGTGGTTGGTGAGTACGCCTTGATGCAGGCCAATAGCCTGTTCGTATCGGTCACCTTGTTTCATTAAATCTATGAGCAGTGGATTAATTTTATCATCCACATAGCGTTGAGCAGTTTTAATAAGTTGAGCTCGTAGCCCACTGAGTTGAGCGTGAGTGCTGGTTAAGTCAAGTTCATTCAATGATGTGACGAATGTACTGATACTATTTACTGCAGTGGGTAAGTCAAAGTAAGACCTTTGCAAATAATTATTGACGTCATCAGTGGAAATTGTCATATGATGAAGTGAATTGAGCATCGTTTTAGCGTCTCTAACGATAGCGCTATCCGTTTCCCCTAAATTGTAGAGACCCATTGCGTTAGGCGTAAAGCGTTCGGCAAAGCCCTCTTTAAAATAGTCTTGTATAAATTCTTCGGTAAGTTTTTTGATATAAATCATTTGTTCAACATAAGGCTTGAGATCAACGTTTGCTGAACCGGATGCTTTTGAAAAATCGATGTAACTATAGGCCCACTCAGAAAGTGAAAGGGCACTATGAAAAAAGCCAATAAAGCTTTGGGGGTTGCCATTACTATTGGTTGGCTGTGCTTTTGATGAATCAGCATGGTCTTTTAGATAGAGACCAAATTTGACATCAGATGTTAACTCATTGCCCAGTGTTGTTGCTCGAGTTGACACTTTACCAAAGAATAAGTTGGCCAATTCCATCTGTTGTTGATAATTCAAATGAAATTGAGAGGCAATTTCTTTTAATTTTGTAGCTTGCATTAATCCAGAAAAGTAAGAACCTTCAGCAGCCCGGAAGGTTTTCTCCAAAACAGTTAATGCAGATAAGAGATTTTTCATATCTTGAATATGTTTGGGATCGTCTGAATAAATCTCAAAGATGCCGTTATCATTTGCTGAGTCAAAACTTTGAACTATTGATTCTGCGAAATACGCTCTAATGTTTCCTAAAATAAATTGACGAAATTCTTTAGCAACATCCGCCATCTTGATATTTCTTGAATTGATGTCTTTATTGAGTGCGACAAGGTCAACTGAAGACGGGGTATTATCTTCCGTAGCCTGGTTGTTGTCGCCTATGGCATGATATTTATTTAAATCTTGAAGCTGTTTTTTAATCTGATCAAAGCCGTGCAGAGCATGCTTATCGGTAATTTTTGATGTGCTAACATAATAATCAATGTGTTCCAGTAAGAATTCTGTTTCTTCTTTTGTGAGTTCGTACGTTGGTTTTTCATTAAGAAGCTCATGAACACGTCCAAAGTTAAGGGCAGTGATTTGAGATTCGAGCGTGTTTTCATGGGCTTCAATATCGGCGAAATTCTTGTAAACATGATCCCATATTTGGTTTTGAACAGAAATTCTGTGGCCTGCCATGTTTCTTAGATAATCGATACCAATGCCTATGACTGATAGCCCTTCGAAAGCTTCATTAATTTCTTTTTTAAACTGTGTTTCTAAGTCTTTAGGTAATTGTAGTAATGGAATTGCGTGCGTTAACGTTGCAAGATCTACAGCATCAAAATTAGAAAGTGGTGTGGTGGTATTAAGCAATACCTCAACTTGATCAACCTTTTGTTTTAGTTGCCTTGTTTTCTCTAAAGCAGCTGCAGCGTCATCAAGAGTTTTTTTACGAAGAGCTTGTCGTTCTGAAAGAAATAATCTTTTCTCATCAATGGATAATTTCATGCCAATGGTTTTTGCAAACTCAATGTAACGAGTTGCAAAAGGCAAAATTTGATCTGCTAAATAACCTGGACGAAGACCTAATTCAATTTCCATTTTGACTGCGTTAAGCATGGCTTCGCGAATAACAGGAATTAATTTTTTGGCTTTTGCTCGAAGCTTGGTTTTAATGTCTTCCGATGTATTCAAAATGGCTGGGCTCAGTGAGCATATTGCACCGATGACTTCTTTGTATTTGAGTACGCCTTCTACTAATCCGCCAAAAAACTGACCTTTCTCTGCATTGAGTTTGAAATTCAGCGCTTCGTTCAAATAATCAAGGGAGTTAGCAATTCTTTTAACTGAAGTGACAACTTCACCATCGGCTTGTGGATTTATAACATAGCGTTCATCACTATCTTTAAGTTCAAATTTTTCAGCCAAATTGGGCGCTGAAACGGCAACAACGCCTTCGAGAACTTGTTTATTGGAAGGGTCATTCTCTTGGCTTTTCTTTAAAGCTAGATTCAAATCACTTACAACATCGCCTAATTTATCAATAGCGGTTGAACTAGCGCCCTTGATTTCCTTAGTGAGCTTGGCGAGTTCAGGGAGTGTATTCGTTAATGCATCAAATGAGATGCGATCGTGATTACGTAAGAGAGTGATGAGGTGTAGAGTTTCAGGACTTGCTTTCAAATCAAAGCGATTTAAGGTTAAAAAGGTTTCGTTTGCGATGTCATAGTATTCTGTCAGAGTAAAAATCTGGTCAAGTACATTATCGTTATCGCTGGCATAGGCAGTACTAGCGCGTTCTGCTAAGAGCATCAAGTTTAGGATAGCTTGAATATTTCTGATGTACGTAGGGGTAGAAGATTCTAGGACCATTAAGGCGCTGTTTTCTTTCATCTTAGTGAAGTGTTGGGCAAGCACGGGATTGAGATTTTCTCTCAAGAAGGATAACGCCTTGCGGTGGTAATCACGCAAGGTCTCGGAAGTCTGCTCCATGTTTCGATTCTTGTTCATAAATTTATCTCAGTTTATATTGCAATTTTAGCATCAATTGTCTGCCTTTTCCACTCTCTGCCCAATCGTCTCCAAACTATTATCTCAGGCCTATATTAAGACAATCTTATCAACTACTAAATTGACAAATTTACTTAGCTGTGATTCTACCATGTAACCCCTTTGATTTCAATGAAAATACAGCATTTATGGGGCTCTGGAGCCGCCCAAAATGACCGTCTTCCGCACTTTTGGCTTAGCCAATTCGTCCATTGTCAGGTTCATGGGAATGTTTTACTCTCGTCTTATCAATATTTTTATGGAGTTATGTATGGTAATCAAATGCGGAACACGAGGAAGTCTGCTGGCGGTAATGCAAACGCAGTTAGTCATCGATGCGCTCAAAGAAAAGCACCCTGGGCTTAAGATTGAGCTGCAAGAAATCTCAACGCGAGGTGACGCCATTCAAGATGATCCATTGGGCGGGATTACTAATAAAAAAGATTGGATTTATGAACTTGAGATTGCGATTTTAAGTGGTGATATTGATTTTGCAGTACATTCATCAAAAGATATTCCTAGATTAATTGAAGCAGGGACTGCTCTATTGCCTGTTTTACCACGTGGGAATCCTGGCGACGCGTTTATTGGGCGAATAATTTCTGAAAAAGGTGAGCGAGTGAAATTTTTAGATTTACCAAAAGGAGCTAAAGTTGGAACGTCGAGTTTAAGGCGTCGCGCTTATTTGTTGAAATTACGACCTGATTTAAATGTTGTTGAATCTCGAGGTAATGTGCCAGAACGATTACAGCAAATGGATGAAAATTTACAGGATGATTTAAGTGGAATTTTATTAGCTGCAGCAGGATTGGAAAGATTAAAATTAAAAAATTTGCACTATGAAATTATTTCAAAAGATCAAATGCTGCCTGGATTAAGTCAAGCAACATTGGCTGTTCAATTTAGAGAAAACGATGAACAAATGAAAAAAATGTTGAATTCATTAGTGCACCCTCCAACATTTGCAACATGGCAAGCAGAACGCCGCGTAATAAAAACATTACAGCCTCATTGCCGATCAGTTATGGCGGCTTACGCGGAATGTGTTGGGGATGAATTAATTTTAAAATCTGACGTCATGCTGGCTGATGGCTCTAAATCAGTTAGTGCAGAAGGTCGTGCAAATTTGAACCAAGCAGAGATGTTGGGTGAGTCTGTGGCAAAGCAATTATTGGAAAAAGGTGCGCAACAGTTGATCGATGCCTGTCGTTAAAATCTGCTCTATGCCACATTATTCATTAGTGATTTTATCCATGCATCAATCTTATTGTAATGATCAGCTATGAAATCGGCATTGGTAAGGGAGCTTGAATTGTGTGTGGTTGTGAGCGCAGCTACCTTCATCCCGGCCGATTTTGCTGCGGCGATCCCGATAGGAGTATCTTCAATAGCTAGGCAATTATTAGGAGAAATATTTAATCGATCGGCAGTTAATAAATAGCCTTCGGGCGATGGCTTCCCTTCGTTTATATCGTCTTTTGTTGTAATTAATTTGAAGTATTTTTTTAGAGAACCACCTTCCAAGAGATTTAGTGTGGCGTCAATTTCAACTCTAGTCGCACAACTACAGATGGCGAAATTATTAATTGATTTAGAGTGACTCTCTAAAAATTCTCTGGCCCCTTCTACTCCCTCTAAAGATTTTATTTCGCGAATTATTTTTTGGTATTCTTGAATTTTTCTGATTCTATAAAGCTTGGATTGTTCGGTTGAACATGATATTTTTTTATTATTAAAAATTGACTCGAACATTTCGTTATCAGCTAGACCAACATATTTTTGAAAATATTCATCGTCAGAGATAGTGAATCCTAGTGTTTCAAAAACTTTGTTGCATGCCTGCAAGTGGAGTTTTTCACTGTCGAATAAAATCCCGTCAAAATCGAATATAATTGCTTTAAATGTCATTGATGGTTACCTGGTCTAAGATTAATATGCTTTTCTAAAACACGCGATATCGCTCATTATCATATAAAATTAAGGTAATATCCAGGTTAATACTAAGGATATGAAAAGCTAACACACTGTGAGTCAAGAGCGACTCATGAGTCAAGTATGAGTCGAATGAGTCAAGATGCCTTATGGCTTGACTCACGTGACTCAATCTTGTATCAGATTAGGTTGTTTGGTGCTGAGGTCAGTTTGATGCGCCACTTTGAGAAGGAATGACATGAAAATTTACATCGATGCGGATGCATGCCCTAAAGCGATAAAAGAAATACTGATAAAAGCAGCGATTCGTACGCAACGTGAGCTGATATTGGTAGCGAACAAACCACTAAATGTGCTTCGTCATGCATTAATTAAAACCGTGTTAGTGCCGGGTGGTTTTGATGTTGCTGATGATTATATTGCTGATGTTGTTGAGCCCCATGATTTAGTAATCACCGCAGATATTCCGTTGGCTGATAAAGTGATTGATAAACATGCGGTGGCACTGAATCCGCGTGGGACGCTTTATACTAAAGAAAATATTAAGCAACGTCTGAGTGTGCGAAACTTTAATGAAGTCCTTCGTTCTACTGGCATACAAACCGGTGGACCCAAAATAATGAGTAAACAAGATATTCAAAAATTTGCCAATGCGCTAGATCGGTATTTGGCAATCAGTAAATAAACTCGAATAACCATTGAGGATTCTGTTTTTGAGTGACGACTGAAGAGTTGCTCCCTTTTACTCTGGCTTTAATCGTAATACACTGAGGCATGACTAAAATACTTTCGGTAGAGACATCGACCGCGGCTTGCAGTGTTGCTTTGGCGGTTGGGGATGAGGTGGTGCAGCGTTATGCGTTGGCAGCGCGGGAGCATGCGCAGTTTGTTTTGCCTTGGGTAGAGTCTTTGTTGGCTGAGGCGGGGTTGAAGTTGGGGCAATTAGACGCTATTGCGGTGGGACGAGGGCCCGGAGGATTTACGGGGGTCCGGATTGGGGTTGGAGTGGTGCAGGGGTTGGCGTTGGGTGCTGATTTGCCGGTAATTCCGGTGTCTTCTTTGCAAGTTCTTGCGCAAACAGCTTTGGTTAAATTGACTAGAGATAACGTTTTGGTGGGCCAGGATGCGCGGATGAAGGAAGTGTATTGGGCGGCTTATTGTGCCGATGAAAATGGTTTGATGAGAGCGGTGATTGAGGATCAGTTGAGATTGCCCGAGGATGTTGAGCTACCTGTTGAGAATTTTGGCTGGTGTGCTGTAGGCGATGCTTGGCAACAGTATGAGCAGGCATTGGATAGACGTTTGCAAGGAATTACCTTTGAAAAAACAGAGCCAGTATTTCCTGAGGCGCAGTATTTAGGATTATTGGCCGCCGAATTATTTGCAGGAGGCTACTCTGTTAGACCAGAAGAAGCATTGCCTGTTTATTTGCGTGGCAAGGAAGCTTGGGCATTAAAATGAGCCAGGCAAATATCTGACCACTGTCCCTCTATTCCTCCCCCTCTTGTCTTCTCAGGAAGACAAGAAATAGACAGTACTTGTCTTGCATCGCAGACAAGCAGAGGTGCATATTCATATCAGATCAAATAGAATGGCAGGTATGATTTTTGAAAACATAAACTTGAGAGGAAAGTGTCATGAATCAAATAGGCTTAGAGAGTATCTCGTGTGAAGCGTTGCATCAGAAAATTACGGCGGGTGAGGCTTTTGTGTTAATTGATGTTCGTTCACCCGAAGAGCATGCGAGTTTTAATATCGGGGGTAAGCTGATTCCTTTATCAGAGCTTCATGGTCGTGCAAGCGAGCTAAATCCAGATGATGATATAATAGTATATTGCCTTTCTGGAATGCGAAGTGCGTCAGCTGTAGAAATATTAAATTCGATGAATTTTAAGTCAGTAAGGTCATTGGCTGGTGGATTAAAGAATTGGAATTATTAGCTTTAATTAGAAACCTAGGCTATATTTTCAATAACAAATCCCAGTAGATTAGTCGATACAAAAGTTGGAAATAGACCTATCATGGATGATAGTAGTACTAAAAAATTTGATTTGAGCGAACTTTATCAAAGATACGCTAAACGCTTTTTGAGTCTTCCGTTTGAAGATCTTCCTGAAGCGGGCGCATTGTTGATGAAGTTCTCTGATTTTTGTATTCAGGAACTTAAAAAAGAACAATCACCCGATGAAATTTTGAATCAATTCTTTAATGAAATTGCAAACGTCCACGAAGAAAATAAGCAGATAGAATTACTATTTTGGTTTTTACAGTTTATTGAGCGTCAGGTCGTTTTATTTGATGCAATCGAAGACGCGGTTTTTGAAAAAACGCATGATCAAGATGCGCCAGGTACCTTGGAATATTGGATAAAGCACACGGCTAATATTTCTAGATCCACATTTGAAAAATATCGAATTCGCTTAGTGCTTACTGCACACCCTACACAATTTTATCCTTCACAGATTATCGGTATTTTACAAGATCTAACGGTGGCGATTAGTAATAAAGATGAAGAAACTATTGGAGATTTATTGTTGCAAATGGCTAACACGTCATTTTCAAATACGCATAAACCAACGCCGCTTGATGAAGCTTTATTTCTTTGCCAATATTTAGATCAGATTTTTTATCCGACTATTAGTTCTCTTCAGAAAATGCTCGATGCGAAATTAGGTATGCTGTCTCCCGCCATAGAATTAGGATTTTGGCCTGGGGGTGACCGTGATGGAAATCCTAATGTCACAACGCAGGTTACAGAAGAAGTCGTTAATATGCTGCATCTGCGTATTTTAAATAAATATCAATACGAATTAGAGCAGCTAAAACATCGTCTTACCTTTAAACATGTTTTGGAAATATTGGATAATGTTGATAGTCGATTGCGTGCGACGATTCAGCGCGCAAGAAAACAATCTATCGTAAAGGGTCTGCCCTACTCTGCCCCCTCGGAATTTATCAATGATCTTATTGCTCTAAAACAAATTATTGATGAGCAACATGCGGGTCTTTATTCCGGTAAATTAGAACATTTGATTTGTGCAGTCACTAGTTTTGGATTTCATTATGCTGCTTTAGATATTCGTCAAGATTCTCTTGTACACGCTCAATTGATACACGAAATTCTACAAAAAGAAGATCCTACGATTGATTATTTCAATCAAGCGGATGAGGGAAAATTGCTTATATTGCAGCAGTATTTTGATAAAGAGGCCATAAAATCATTGCCATCATTTCCAGTAGGCAGTGTGCAAGAAGAGACAATAACCTTGTTTAAAAGCATTAAGAAATTACAAGATAGTGTCGGAGATTACGGTTTAAATCGATATATTATTAGCCACACCCAGTCTGTGAATCATGTTCTTGAAGTATTATTGTTATTGTATTGGTGTGGAGTTGAGGAAGACGCTATTCCAATGAATATTGTTCCCCTATTTGAATCTATTGACGATTTGAAAAACGCACCCCGTATCATGAAAGACCTCTACGAAAATCCCTATTATTCAGCGCATTTACAGTCACGAGAAAAATTTCAAACAATTATGCTGGGTTATTCAGATGGGACAAAAGATGGTGGGTATTTAACAGCTAATTGGGCAATTTATCAGGCAAAAACACGATTGAAAAAAATTAGTGATGAATATTCTGTGAATTGTGTGTTTTTTGATGGGCGTGGTGGCCCGCCTTCTCGTGGTGGTGGAAATACGCATAAATTTTATAGGGCATTAGTCAGTACCATTCCACAGCATGAATTACAGCTGACTCTACAAGGCCAAACAATCAGTACCAATTATGGAACGATAGCCGCCGCACGCTATAATATTGGTCAATTATATACAGCTGGATTAGCGAATGTTGATCGCTCAGTAAAGTCGATGTCACCGGAAGATGAAGCGTTGTTGGGAGCATTGTCAGAATTAAGTTCAGAGAGCTATCAAGCCTTAATTCATCATCCTAAATTTATACCGTATTTAGAAAATATTACGCCACTCAATTTTTTTGGTGAATTAAATATAGCTAGTCGTCCTCCTCGGCGAGATAAAAAAGGGCCTCTGAATTTGGATAATTTGCGCGCCATAACATTTGTCAGTTCATGGAGCGAGATGAAGCAAAATGTTCCGGGATATTATGGGTTTGGAACCGCTATTCAAAAGCTGATCGATCAAGGTAAACAAGCTGAACTCGAAGAACTTTATAAACGAAATTTGTATTTTCATACGTTGGTTGAGAATACAATGCAGAGTTTGTTAAAAAATTATTTTCCTCTCACGCATTATTTGGCTGACGATCCTGAATACGGCGAATTTTGGAAACTTTTGGCTGATGAAGCGGCTCTATCAGAGTCGGCTCTTTTGAAAATCACCGGCCAATCTTATCTGCTTGCAGAAGATCCAGGTATTAGAACATCGATTCAATTACGTGAATCGATAGTATTGCCCCTTCAAGTTATTCAACAGTATATTCTCATGATGCTTCGTAAACCTGATCTTACTAAAGAAGAGCAACAACTATATAAAAAAATAATACTCAAAACACTGCCAACGAATTTAAATGCGAGTCGAAATTCTGCATAGAGTGATTAACTCATATATTGTTATCAAGTGTTTTATGAATCAGAAAATTGGTGATGGTTCTAAGTAATCGTGTGTAGTATCGCTCGCTGAATTATCTTCAATATCTTCGCAAAAAAGACCTATTCCTGCTAAAAGAAGCACAGAACCACCCACAACCATACCTGTACTAACCTTTCCACCAACTGCACTTAAGGGAGCTAAAAATACCGTAGAAATAGCGCCTGCACTTACGGCTAAAATCAATGCTCCGACAATGGCGATGACGAGTCCTAACAGTGCAAGACCCAGCGATATCCAAACAGCGGATTGCTCAGCTTCACATTTTTGAGCTGTATCGATCAGCTTATCTAAATTAGCAAGATTTGTCGGGTTTTTAGTCGCTAATTTAACTTGCTGTTGAGAGTCTTCAAGCAATTTTGCTTGTTGACTATCAAGCCCCTGCTTATCAATGGTTTCTATTGCTTTTTGAGCATGTATTAAGGTAGCGGATGCGGTTTGTTTTTCAGTATTTTCTTGAATGCGACGTAATGATTCCGCTAGTGTCGCACGTATTTCTCCTGTTTGCATATTATCTGTCTGTTTGGATTCTCGACTATCACGCCACTTCTTAGTGCTCTCATCAAAATCCTTTTTAAAATCCTCTGAGTCAAAAGCTGTATTTATTACTTGTGTTCCAGTAATAACTTCTAGCTCAGACAATATTATGCACTTCGTAGCGAATGCATCAAAATCTTTCGTTAATTTCTCGTCCAAATACAACCCTACTCTAAATGTGGGATTAGATCTTAAACGTTCCAGCAAACGATATTGGAAACTATTTTGAGTAATATTGTCACCAATACTCAATAGGTAAGTGGTGAACTGTGAAAGAAGTGAAGGATAAGCTGGATTTTTATGCCTATATCTGTACTCTTTTTCTCGGTCTTCTCGTAGTGCCTGAATAAAATTTTCTTTAGGTAGACCTGTTTTAAGAAGTAGGCCTTCATTTTTCATTTCATCAATACAAGATAAGAGCTCTTCAGCCAGTTCCTTGACGAGAACAAATTGAAATGCCGCAATAAAATATCGGCTTTGAAAGTTTTCTTTGGAGCACAAGATGTTTCGAACTTCATTCGATGCACATAATAATGGTATCAACCCAAAATTATTTTTAGCGGTTAGGATTCTATCGCCGCTATAATCAAATCCAACACTTAATAGATAGCTATCAATCATTTCCAAGAAGCCTTTTCTACATAATATATGTAAAGGGGTTTCTCCTTGTTTGTTTTTCGCCCAAGAATGGCATCTGTTGAGAAGGATAGAGAGTAGTTCTGGTTGTTGCTGCAGACAAACCAAATGAAAAACATTATTGCCTTTAAGATCTGTCGTACCGATATCTTCTATAGTTAGTAAAGGGAGTAATGTGTTTAGTCGATCTTTTTCATTGTTTGCACAGAGCGACATTAACAAAGTACGATTTGGGCTGCTATAATATCGGTGATCTAAAAAAGCCACAAAACGAAAATTTGGTTTTACATCTTCGAGTTGTTTCAATTGTGCGTCACTCAATTTGCTGGTTTCATCACTGTTAATTACTTTTTGTCGTGCTTTTAGCATGCACATTTTGACTAGCGATGGGACCTGATGATATACAATTGCTCTTGGAATCGATTCTAGTGCTGCCACCATCCATTCTCTTTCACCCAGTTGCCTAGCCAATTCCAAAGCAGACTGATCTCTTGCGTTCGTACTGTGAATGGGTATGCCATGATTGCAAAAAGATTTCAGAATTCCTGTCATGAGTTCCGGATGATTGGCTTCAACAACCCAGTGAATCAAGCCCCGACCATGATGACCTTCCTGAAGAAAATAGGTAGTTAATTCCCCCTGAAACGCAGTAAAATTAGTACCTGATAAGGATTTTGGATCTAAGAATTCCAATACAGCTGCTCGAGTAGGCTCAGTTAAGCTCCGCAAGTATTTTTTGAACTGAGCATTGAGAGCCTTTGACGTTGTTTCAGAATCTAGCCACTGTAATATATAGCCTAATTCACATGGCTTTAATTTACTGAATCTGAAGCCCTCTTTGCCCAAACGCAGTCCAGCTACAACCAGTTTATCGGCAATAATTTTATACAGTTCGAGTTGCTCGGATACTTCGGCTCTGCCTTCATGATCCTCTGCGAGCTCTGTTAATTCTCTACGGAGTGTTTGAATTTTAAACACAGCACATCCCAAAGGGGTATAACCGCCAGCCTTATTATAGACAAAGATTTTTTTTCCATATCCGTGCTCAATGAAAGAATCAACGATATCCTCGATAATCTCAACATGGCCACAGTTTGATACCCAATGAAGAAGATTTCCGTCATCCGACGCTTTGTCAATTTCAGGGACAGGGGCAGGATGCATTAATTCCTGTATTGTAAAAAACTTAGGCCGATGTTCCGCTTTATAATAAGCCAACAGACTTTGCGTATATTTAGGATGATCTGAATTGATAACCTTTGAGTTTAGCGATTTGAGCAGGTAAGAAAATAATTCTGCTCGTTTTAAGTCTTGGTTGCTAGGATCTTCATCGGCGTGCCACAAACACAAAGATCTCATGTAATTATGGGTGTTGCCATTTTCAAAGCTTCTGTAATGTGGATTGACACCCAGCTCAAACACCAATTTGATGTGCAGGTAAGAATATTTTCCAGAATGTTCTAACACGCCGCATAAAGATTCCCCTAAAGCGACGGCCTTTTTTTCAGGAGGGGCAGCAGACAATATCGTAAGCAAACTTTGAGTGTCAGCATTCTTACCCGCTTCATAATAAATTATTTGAGGAACCTCAAAAAAGGATGTCAGAAATTGTAAGCTGATGAGTCGATTGTGGCGAGTGCTCTCACGGTACATGGCAGCACTAAAAACATTATTGATATGGCGTTGATCAAACTGATATCCCATTTTCTCAGCAAAACAGCATAGCCCAATCAAATGTTCGGTACTTTGGTAAAAAGCATATATCAAAGGACTTTCATTAGACTGTTCATTAACAGCGTTTAAAGATTCTTCAGAAGTGATAGTACTGATCATAGCCTTGATAGAAGCCTTAGTATTCTTGTTTAATTTAGATCCAATTATTTCTTGGTATTGCTGCCCAACTCTGCCTTTTGGCTCTCGTGCTTCTAACATAGATATGCTCCGTATATGATATAAAATTATAATGGAAAACGCCCAATTTTTTCTGAATATATCGCGATTGCTCTCAACAATCAAATTTTTTGAAAAGCACTAGAAGCTATTATTTATTACACTTTCAGGCACGGCATGATCAAAGTTGGTTGCTTTGGTAAGGCTGAACAGCCATTCACACGGCTTTTGTCAAATAACAATATACTCAGCTTCAGCGTTTGGGTTGGCTTAACTTAACACTTTATCATTTCTTATACCGCATTATTTTTCTGATAATTTCAATGCTAATTCATAGAGTTCATTTTTCTTTCGCCCAGTGATTTTTGCGCAAAGACTTGCGGCTTGTTTTGTGTGTAGTTCTGATAAAAGAATCACCAAGATTTTTTCAACATCTTCTTCTGATGTTGTGGATTGAATTTCTGCTCCAGAGACGATGACCACAAACTCTCCCAATTGTTGTTCAGAGTTTGTTTTTACCCATTCTAATAATACGGCTAATTCATCTTGTCGAATGGTCTCAAATTGCTTCGTTAATTCTCGACCAATTGTTGCGATACGATTGGGGCCAAAAATTGTCACTAAATCTGTGAGCATATCAATAATACGGTGAGGCGATTCATAGAAAACAACGGTTCTTTGTTCTGAGCGTAATGCATCAAGACGGTTTAAACGCGCATTACTTTTTGCCGGTAAAAATCCTTCAAAAATAAATCGGTCAGTCGGTAAACCCGAAGCGCACAAAGCGGTAATTGCAGCGCAAGCACCTGGAATAGGAACGACAGGTATTTTTGCAGCATGTGCAGCATGAACCAGTGGGTATCCGGGATCGCTAATCAAGGGCGTTCCTGCGTCACTAATAACGCCTATGGATTTACCTTCTTCAAGCTGAGCGATAAATTGCTCAACGCGACTTGCTTCGTTGAAGGCGTGTAACGAAATCATCCGAGTATTAATCTGAAAATGCTGCAGTAATTTTCGACTATGGCGAGTATCTTCAGCAGCCACTACATCAACTTTCTTTAAAGTGCTGATTGCTCGGAAAGTCATGTCCTCAAGGTTCCCGATGGGGGTTGCAATGAGATATAGCGTGCCTTTGTTCATTTGTATGTCTCCAGATGTAAAGTATCCTAACCCATAAGACAATTCTATATAAAAGTGATATTGCATGTAACTAATATCGCTTGTGATGCGATATCTGTTACATGCAATATCATTAGATAGCAAAATTCCACATTTTGATGATATTATTCTGCTCAACTGAGGGTGGTTGTCAGGGAAGTTTAATTTATTGTGAGAGAGTATTATGCGACGATTAAGTTTAATGGGTTTTTGTTTGATTCTTTGCAGTCAGCTTTTGGCGTGCTCGGGTATTGATTTGCCCTTTATGAGCCAGGGGTCTAGCTCTGGGGGATCGGAAGCGACGGTGCAAGAAAGGGGCGCGCCTAAAAAAATCGTTATGTTGCTACCTTTGCAGGGTAAATATGGTGAGAGTGGTCAGGCAGTGAAGAATGGTTTTATGGCGGCATTTTACGCCAATAAAGCACAGAATGAATCTCAGCCAATCATTAAAGTCGTCGATACTACAGGTCAGAGTATCAATGTGGCCTATGAAAAAGCAATTGCCGATGGTGCAGATATGATTGTGGGGCCATTAGATAAAGATCAGGTGCAATCATTAATTAAAAGTACTCGACTAACCGTGCCGACTTTAACGTTGAATACTGTGACAGATCAAAAAATAAATAATTTGTATCAATTTGGTTTGTCTCAATTGGATGAGGCCGATCAAGTGGCTCAGCGTGCCGCGAGTGATGGTCATCGTCAAGCATTAGTGATTGCACCAGCGGGTGAGTGGGGCGCAGGAATTGTTTCAAGTTTTAAAAATCGTTGGCAATCTGCGGGCGGTACTATTGTCGATCAAGTAAGTTACAAAAATTCTCAGCAGTTGTCTGAACAAATTCGTCTGGCATTACATGCAGAGAAAAGTAAATCACGTTTGAAACAAGGAGCAAACGATTCAGCACAGCCAAAAGCTCGTCGACGTCAGGATGTTGATATGATTTTTCTAGTGGCAGAACCAGCGCGTGCTCGAGAAATTGTTCCTTTGTTGAAATTCTATTATGCGGGTAATATTCCTGTTTATGCGACGTCTTTAGTTTTTACTGGTCATCGAAATCCTGATCAAGATAATGATTTAAATAATATTCAATTTAGTGATATGCCATGGGTACTTGGCGGTTTGACAAATAATCTTGATGGCGTGCGAGATAATGTGGCTGAACTTTGGAAATCATCTTACGCCCACAATCCAAAACTTTATGCGCTTGGTGTGGATGCGTATCAGCTCACAAAAAACATCAATCAAATTCCTGCTGATGGATTTAAAGGTGCGACAGGGACGCTTTATATACAGGATAATCAACACATAGTTCGAAAATTATCTTGGGCGAAGATCCGCGACGGAAATCCGACGCTTTTTTAATTAACCATCATCTCTAGAAGTAGAGGAGTGGGCTCGCTTTTGGGCTGCTAGTGATCCTGAAGAAGATATATTTAATGCGACTAAATATGATGCTTATGGTCTTAAGCATTAACAATACCCATCTTAAAATGGTATCATTCCAAATAGAGTCAGCTAAGCAGTCGCTGTTCATAATTCGTTATGGATGGAGGAAAGTCCGGGCTCCGAAGGACAGAGTGCCAGGTAACGCCTGGGAGGTGCGAACCTACGGCTAGTGCCACAGAAAATACACCGCCTACGTATCGCAAGATGCCGGTAAGGGTGAAAAGGTGCGGTAAGAGCGCACCGCGCTGGTGGTAACATCAGTGGCAGGGTAAACCCCACTTGGAGCAAGACCAAATAGGGATCCGCGTAACTTTGTTACACTGTGTGTGTCCGCACAGGGATCCGGGTAGGTCGCTTGAGGTGTTTGGCGACAAATATCCTAGATAAATGACTGCTCTCGACAGAACCCGGCTTATCGGCTGGCTCTAACTAACATGGGGTCAGGCATGCATATTTGCATCTAACGGTGCTAGACGCATAGATGTAAATATGCATGCCTGACCCCGAGGATTAAAAGTGTTGCAAAAAAGTCAATTTGAACCCGCATGGTGGTTAAGAAATGCTCACGCACAAACCGTGTGGGCTACATTGATGCGACCCGAAATCCCCATAATTTTTCAGACTGAACGGTTAGAACTTCCTGACGGAGATTTTATCGATTTAGTGTGGGATAGTACGAATAAAAATGATCGTCACAAACCCATCGTTATTTTGCTTCATGGTTTAGCAGGAAATATCAAATCACCTTATGCTTTCGGTTTAATGAGTGCTATTTCTAAGGAAGGGTGGCGTCCGGTATTTATGCATTTTCGTGGCAGTAGTGGAGAGCCTAATCGATTGCCTCGTTATTATCATTCAGGTGATACGCAAGATATCGCTTACGTAGTTAATATTTTACAAGAAAAAAATCCGCATGTTGCTATGGCAGCGATTGGAGTTTCTTTGGGTGGTAATGTGATTTTAAAATGGATGGGAGAAACTGGAAGCAGCAATCCACTTTCATGTGCAGTAGCAGTTTCTGTTCCGTTTGAATTAAATCAAGCAACAAAAACAATGAACAACGGTTTTTCAAGAATTTATCAATGGCGATTATTGAGGCAATTAAGAAAAGATGTTGAACAAAAATTTAAAAACAACTTTAATTGCCCTTTTGATTTTGAAAATTTGTCGAGCGTGAAAAATTTTCATGACTTCGATGATTTGGTGACTGCGCCATTGCATAATTTTATAGATGCCAACGACTATTACGCAAAATCGAGTAGCCGGCAATTTTTACCTGAAATTAAAGTGCAAACATTGATTATTCATGCAGAGGATGATCCGTTTATGCCTAAGTCAGTAATTCCTAGGGAAAAAGAATTGTCTGCATCTACGATATTAGAGCTTAGTAAAGAAGGCGGGCATGTTGGATTTATTTCAGGAAATAAGTTGGGTCGACCAGATTATTGGCTCGAGCGAAGAATTCCAGAGTTTCTTACACTTTTTTTAAATCGAAACTGATCGTTTATTTTTTTATCCAATTACCTGGAAGCATTCTTCGGAGTATATTATCTTTTAGAATAAAATGATGATGGAGTGCCGCTAAAATATGCAGTGACACTAAGCTAATAATTATCCAGACTGTTGTAACGTGAATTTCTTTGGCTAAATGTTTTACTGCTGTGCTAACAGGAACAAAAGGCATGGGTAATTCAAATAATCCGTAAAAATTTGGAGTATAGCCAGAGGACGTTGATTTTGCCCAACCAGAGCCGATCATTACAAAAAGTGCGATATACAGAAGATAATGTGTCATCGTCGATGCTGCTCTCTGCCACCCTGGAATTGAATTCGGTAGAGCTGGAACGTGATTCCACCAGCGCCAGTAAACTCGAAATAGTAAAATGCCTAAGATTGTCAATCCGGCTTCTTCATGATAGCCGTATAGCTTTGATGATAGGGGCTCTGCAACAGATCCCATCGTGAACCCGATGATTAGCATGAAGATCACGCCGAGAGCAATGGTCCAGTGAAGAAATTTACTGAGCGAGCCATAGGTGGTCGCAGTATTTTTGATCATGTGTGCTCTCCTCTATTGAGTAATTAGACGTGCTATCCAGGCTGGGACAGAATTCTATCAGTCTCATAACGTGTTTCCAATATAAAAGTCGGTAGTACGGTAACCTTTTTGCGTAGAATTTGCTAGAATAGATTGATTGGTTAATGAGTGAACCCTGAAAAAATGAAATTAAGCCTACAACTTCCAACTGTAATTTTGCTGTTGATGTCAGCCCTTCCTGGGTTGGCTGAAATGACGCGCCCCCCTCGAAATCACCAAATCGAAACTCGATATTTTTCAGCTGAAAGAGAGCGATCACTCACTAAAGAAATGAGGCTGGAAGATGCCATACTATTAGCCTTACGCAATAATCCTCAAATACAGTCTGCTCGATTGCAGCGTGTGGTGGATAAGTTTAGTTTAGAGGTAGCCCGTAATGAATTTTGGCCCCATTACGGTATTTCAGGCGTTGCAACCTATTCAAAGGGATCAAAGCCAGACTATGGTGCGAGCCCGGAGGTGACCTTAAAGACAGCAATAGGTACTCAAATCGCTGTGAGTGGTGAGACAGGATTGAATGCCAATGACGAGAATCGAATGGCATTAACAGTCACTCAGCCTTTATTGCGTGGTTTCGGTCCTAAGGTGAATCTGGCCGGATATCACAATAGTTTAGATAATGAAGAAAGTAATAAACTCACTCTACGTGATCGATTTCAAACCACGATAACTGAAGTGATCACTGCATACTACCAAGTTGTACAAGATTATAATCGATTAGATGTTGACAACGCTTCTTTGAAAGAATCGGAACAAACTCTACATGCGACTAAGATGCAAATTAAGGCGGGGAAGCGTCCAGAAACAGATATTTCTCAACAAGCAGCACAGGTCGCACAACAACGATTTGCTATTACGCAAGACCTTAATACGATTGATCAAGATACTCAAAAACTATTGATTCTTTTAGGGTTGAATCCTCATGCGAAAATTACAATCAATAAAAAAATTGATTTGTCACTTCAACCATTGCCCTCAAAAGAAGAAAGTGTACGAGTTGCGATGTGTAACAATATTAATTATCGAAAAGGTCTGCTCACGTTAAAAACAAAATACCGTGATCTTGATGTGGCAAAAAATAATCAACTTTGGGATTTAAGTGTCACGGCGTCAAATGCACAAAATATACTGACAAAATTTCAAGATATTCAAGCAGATCGACGTGTTGTACTGAATCTCGATATTCCTATCGATGATAAACCAAGGCAGCAAACGTTAGTTAATGCAAAAATAGGTTTAGATCAGTTTAAAATAGATCTCCACAACGCTGAAAGACAACTTGTCAGCGATGTGATAACGGCCTTAAGAAATTTAAGCGCTCAACGTGAACAAATTAAATTGGCTGAAAAAAGTGTGGAATACTCTGAACAAAGTATGCGAATTGCTCAAAAGAAATTTCAATATGGTCGATCCAGTATGTTTGAAGTCACTTCATTGCAACGTCAGGTAACTTCTCAGCAACAAACATTGATTAATCAGAAAATTACGTATCTCAACACGATGGCACAGTTTGAGCAAACATTAGGTACCGCGCTGAAGCGCTGGGGTGTCGAAATAATTTATTAGTGGGATAGCAATGAAAACTCAGTTGAAATTCACAGGTTTATTCATCAGTTTTATTCTGCTTACATTAGCAGGGTGTAATAAAAAGAATAATTCTGCTACTGAAGGGCGTGAGCGCATTATCACTGTGCAACAAAAGCCTGATCTTGTGATGTTGCCCTATACGGGTAAAATAAGTCCCGCACAAGTTGTGACCGTCACCAACCCTGAAGAAGGGGTTGTGTCAAAAATGAATTTTAAATATGGGCAAGAAGTAAAAAAAGATCAATTTTTACTCTCATTAAATTCAGTAAAGCTAGAAGCCGATTTTCATGAGGCGGTATCTAATTTTTTGAAAGCCAAGGATCGATATCTTATTAGTCAAACAAATTTTTCGGGATCTAGCGATCTCTATAAAGAAAAGATCATATCACGACAGGAATTTACCAATGAAAAAAGTCAGCATGAAAATGATGAGCTTGCTTACATTGATGCAAAATTTAAATTGGAGAAAATATTGGATTATGTTCCAGGTTTTGATAAAAGCATTGAAAAAATAAATTTGAAAGATATTAAACATATAGAACGCATCTTCGCAACTTCGATGGAAGATTTAGTAATAAAGGCTCCAGCCGCGGGAATAATATTATTTCCCGTTCAAGTTAAATCGGATGAAGGTACTGGAGAGCTAGTCGTTGGAAGTGAAATTAAAAAAGGACAAGCTTTGGTATCCATTGGCGACTTGAATGGAATCACCGTCGATTTTCAAGTTAACGAAGCCGATATCAATAGAGTTAAACCGGAGCAAACAGTGATTGTTTCAACTTCGGGAGCACATAGTGTTACTTTGACCGGACAAGTTAAATCAATTGCTGTTCAAGCAAAAAATATCCGAGGCGGAAATGAAGCGGCTAGTTTCCCTGCAACAGCCCACGTTGAAAAAATTACTCCTGAACAACGCGAGTATATTCGCGTTGGGATGTCGGCGAAAGTTATGGTCAAAATTCCAGGTAAAACCGAAATCATGATTCCCATCTCTGCTATTAAATCAGAAAAAGGAAAACGTTGGGTGACTGTTGTTGATGCTTCAGGAAAGCGCGATAAGCGTGAAGTGAATACGGGACACACTACGTTGACTGATGTGATTGTCACTCAGGGATTAAAATCCGGAGAGAAAATCGTTGTGCATGAAAATCAATCGTCAAACGAAGAAGAGAACGATGATTGAATTACATAATATTCACAAGTCCTATTTTTTAGCAGGCCAAGAAGAACCTGTTTTGAAAGGGGTCAATTTTAAATTGGGCGATGGTGATATGGTAGCTCTTATGGGGCCATCGGGTTCCGGAAAGTCTACTCTCATGAACATCATTGGTCTTCTTGATCATCCTACTTCGGGTACTTACAAACTCAATAAATCGGAAATTGCCTCATTTGAAAGTGATCAACTCGCTGAGTTAAGAAATCGTTACATTGGATTTGTTTTCCAATCGTTTTTTTTACTTCCACGTTTAACGGCACTACAAAATGTCATGTTACCGTTGCTCTATCGTAATTTGTCTCGTGAAGAAATGAGAGTAACGGCGATGGAAAAATTAATTAAAGTAGGTATGAAAGATTTGACTCACCACAAACCGTCTCAGTTATCCGGTGGTCAACAGCAACGTGTCGCTATTGCTCGAGCTTTAGTGGGAGAGCCTAAAGTGATTTTGGCGGATGAACCTACAGGTGCTCTTGATGCAAAAACCAGTCAAGAGGTGATGGATTTGTTAATTGATCTCAACCGAAATGAAGGCGCCACCATTGTTGTTGTCACTCATGATGAAGATGTGGCGAGTCAGTGCAAAAACATATCTCGAATTCGCGATGGGAGGCTAATTTAGTATGCTCATCAAAACGCATTTTCGGGAATCGTTGCAGAATTTAATGAGTGCGAAATTGCGTTCTTTCTTAGCGATATTGGGTGTATTGGTAGGGACTGCTTCCGTTGTTGCATTAGTGTCTGGTGGTCAGCTTGCAACTGAACATGCATTGGCTCAATTTAGAGAATTAGGGACTGATTTACTTGCGGTGACGTTGCAAGACATCAGTCGAGATGGTTCTGCGGAAACGAATAAAGAAATAGAATCCGAGCATGTAAAGAATGTTGCTAATCATTTGAAGAATGTCGAATTATCAGCTCCGTACGCGGTCGATTTTTCAGCGATTAATTATAATGGTCATCAACTCCGTGGAAATATTGTCGGGGCAACGGAAACATTACAGAAAATATTAAAATTAAAAATAAAACAAGGACGATTTATCTCTGATCTGGATCAAAAAGAGTCCTATTGTGTGTTGGGTGATGGTCTCTATAAGAAATTAGTGAACGTTGGAATGTTTGATGTTTTAGGTGAACACATTCGTTTAGGCGATCGATACTTTACGATTATAGGCGTATTACAGAAAACAAACGAAAATATGTTTTTTTTGGTGGATGTCAATAACTCCGTAGTCGTTCCTGCTTTTGCCGCATTAGCGTTAAATAATTATGTAACGCTCAATAATGTTGTATTCAAGATTAAACCAGATCAAGATGTGGATCCAATAAAAGACACAATAACATCAGCTTTCGCAGAGTATTTTCCACAGAAAAAAATATTCTTTCGAAGTCCACAAGAAATTATCAATGGTATGAAAAAACAAAATGAAACGTTTACACTATTACTAGGATTTATAGGTAGTATCGCATTAATTGTGGGCGGTATTGGCGTTATGAATATTATGTTGGTTTCGGTTGTTGAGCGTCGTCGCGAAATTGGTGTTCGTATGGCGGTAGGGGCAAAGCGTCGGGATATTCAATTGATGTTTTTAACTGAGGCTGTTGTTCTCACTTTGTTTGGTGGATTGGTGGGTGTTATCACGGGTGAAATTGTCGCTTGGATGGTCGCATTAATTAGCCAATGGAAATTCCATTTATATCTTTTACCTTTAGTGGTTGGTTTTTTTGTTTCAGCCTTAGTGGGTATATTCTTTGGTTTTTATCCTGCTAGAAAGGCTTCATTACTCGATCCTATCGAGACTCTCAGATCGGAATAAGCTAGCTGCCTCCAGCCGGTTTAGTGGCATGATTGACCTCTTTGTGCTATGGTTATTGCTGTATGCCTTATCTTTGGATTGGGCACGGAAACCTTTTAGGGATAATTAATTGTAAGGAGAATTTTATGCGTAAACTCATCGTGGGTGCTTTTTCTGGTTTATTGATGTTAGGTGCGGTTAGCGCATTGGCTGGAGATTCTGTGGGCGTTGTTGATTACCAAAAACTAAGCCAATCCATATCTTTTCAAGATCTCTTTAAAACACGTATGGAATCAGCTACTGCTTCATCGCGTCAAAATATTGAAACACTAACAAAAGCTATGCAAGAAAAACAAAAACAATTGGATGACAAAACGGCAAAATTAACAGACGCTCAAAAGAAAGAATTAACAGAGACTGTTGATCAACAAAAAAAGAAATTGGCTGAAATGCAAACTGAATCTCAAAAGAAACTGATGGAAATACGTACCAATCTTGGAAATGAGCTTAAACAAAAACTTGATCAAGTAATGGGACAAGTTGCTGCCAAGCATAATCTTTCTATGGTTTTTGTGAATGCCAGTCTCGCTTATGCATCAAACAAAGTTGACGTTACTGATGAAGTAGCTTCTGAGTTATCAAAAGTGTTGGGTCTAAAACTGGTATCACCTTCAGATCAAAAACCTGGAATAGTGCAACAGCGTACGATGGAACGAAAACCTATTGTTCAATAGAGATTTCTCTACAGGGCATTGATTAGTGAAAATTGTAATTTTAGGCGCGGGTCAGGTCGGATCTACTTTAGCGGAAAATCTGGCTGGAGAGCATCACGATGTGACCCTCGTCGATATGAATGAAAATGTTTTAAAAGATATTCAAGACCGTTTAGATGTTCGAACTGTTGTAGGCAGCGCATCGTATCCTGAAGTCTTACGACAAGCGGGCACTGATAGTGCAGATATGCTCATTGCAGTGACAGATAATGATGAAGTTAATATGATTGCCTGTCAAGTTGCTTATTCGTTGTTTAATACACCTTCAAAAATCGCACGTGTTCGTTCTCCTCATTATTTTATCCGCAAAGAATTATTTGGTCAGGATAGTCTTCCGATCGATGTATTTATTAGTCCCGAAACATTGGTCACGAACTATATTAAAGAATTAATTGATCATCCTGGCGCTTTACAGGTTCTCGATTTTTCAGATCATCGGGTTAAATTGGTTGCAGTTAAACCTCATTATGGTGGGCCTATTGTCGGAAAATCTCTAAAGAAACTTAAAGATTATATTCACGGTGTTGAGATGAGAGTTGCTGCTATATTTCGAGATGGTAGATCAATACCGCTAAATGGTTCTACTGTTATAGAAGTGGGTGATGAGTTTTTTTTCATCACAGCCAGTGAAAATATTCGCGCTGTTATGGCTGCGTTGGGACGAACTTACAGACCGTATAAACATATTATGATCGGTGGTGGTGGAAATGTTGGCAGTAGCTTGGCTGCACAACTTGAAAATGATTATCAAGTTAAGATTATTGATCACAATCGCGCTAATTGTGAGCGCTTGACGAAGCGATTGCATAATACAACTATTTTATGCGGTGATGTTGCTGATAAAGAATTATTGTTCAATGAAAATATCGAACAAACGGATCTCTATTGCGCAGTAACGAGTGATGACGAAGCTAATATTATGGCCGCGCTTCAAGCAAAACGTATGGGTGCTCGGGAAGTCATGGCATTAATTATGCGTCCTGCTTATGTCGATTTAATAGAAGGTGGAGAAATTAATATTGCCATATCACCTCAACAAGCCACTATCAGTAGTATTTTGGCACATGTTCGAGGTGGCGATGTAGTGAGTGTGCACTCTCTGCGTCGAGGTGCTGCAGAAGCCATCGAGGCAATTGCGAATGGAGATGAAAAAACATCCAAGGTCGTCGGTCGTACGTTGGAAGAACTCGAAATGCCTCGTTCTACAACAATAGGTGCAATTGTCAGAGCAGGGGATGTCATTATTCCTCATCATGATACTCGGATTGAATCAGGTGATCATGTTATTTTATTTGTTTCTGAAAAGTCACATTTGCGCGAAGTCGAAAAAATGTTTTCTGTGAAAGTGACTTACATTTAGCTAGGCTAGGAAAAATACCACCGAATACCCATGCCTGCTGCAGTAGCTCCACTATTTTGCGAGCGATACAATCCGAACACCCCAGACCGATGATGAAATCGTCCTACGAATTCCAATCTTGGATATTTAGGTAATGCTACGGTGAATTCAAGATTTAAATAGTTTAAAAGATGTTGCGGGTCTCGTGAATTTCTATATTCTCGTGTTGAGATTTTACTGCTCCATGAGATTCCTTCGCCTAAGCTTAGGCTTGTTATTAGGTGGTTATTCCAAGGAAAATTTTTAATGCGGAAAGAAAGATAAGGGACAAGTTCACAAAAAACCTTTCCATGATCATCGTGGACAGTGAAATTGAAATTTGCCTCGATGCTTTGAAAGACCCTATCAAAATATCGTCTAATACTTTGATTAGGTCTGAAAACATAACTGATTTCACCTGAATACAGATGTTCATTATCGAGTGAGTAGGTCATTTTGATCACATGACCTAAGGTATTTTTAGTCATTGCGCCATAATAAAATAGGACAGCATAACGCCCCGGCGCTTCGTAAGAAGCACTTTCAGTGGCAGCAGTGGTTAAACTGAAGCTTGTTAATAAAGTAATGAGTAAACCAATACTAAAAATTCGAGCTTTCACGGTCATACTTACGTTTAATGAAGGTAGTTTCTAAAAGGGAGGATTTTAACATGAGTGATTCAATCAAAAAAGAGGGAGAATAATTTTCTCCCTCTCATGCCAAAAAATACAATGCCAGTTGTATTAGTTTGCAGGTGTTGTTGCCCAAGCTCTGAAGCCATGTTCAGCTTTGTATTTGCAAGCCCATACATTTTTGTGGAGAATAGCTTCATTGCCGCCGCCTGATACAGTTTGTAGAATGTTATTAGCTTTGATCAAGAGATTCTCTTGGTTTTTCGTTTTCAAACCACAAAGTTTGAGAGTCCATTGCTGATTCGTGCCGTAATTGCTGGTTGTGCTCGCAACCTGTTTTCCTTTTGAATGCTTGCTAGCTTCAATGTTGGTAAGCGGTTGTGATTTGATGGCCTCAGCAGTTGGGCAAGTAGGTGCATCGGCTAAAGCAGAAGCGGTAAAAGCACTAGCAGAACCTAAGATAAGAGCCGTGAATAAAGTTTTCTTTAACATGATTTTCTCCATATAGTTAGTTTAGATAAAAAATGTAAATATTATTAAAATTTACTCATCGATCTTAGGTTCTAACAAGAGACATAGTCAAGAGAGAAAAGCCCTATTTTTATTGGGAAATTGTTCATATACTTGCATTTGAATTTACAATATATTGGTTTGTGCATGCAAGAAATTGATTAGTTTAAGTTGATAACTAGGAAATTAACTAGATCCTCATGACGAAATCGAGAAAAGAATAAATAGATAGGGGTTGATAAGTAAAAGCAATTGACATTTTTGCACCCCACCCCTACTCTTGTCTGACTCAGGAATCAAGAGAGACTCACTATGCGCTTTGCGCCGGTTCTGAAGGTATTAGGGATACTGATTATGTTCTTCAGTATCTCAATGTTGCCGCCCATTGGTGTTGCACTATATTACGGAGACGGAGCTCATGAAGCTTTCGTCATTGGATTTTTTGTTACTTTAATTTGTGGATTTCTTTGCTGGTTTCCGTTTCGAGGAAACGTAAAAGATCTGAAAACTCGAGACGGATTTTTGATCGTCACATTGTTTTGGACTGTTCTTTCATTGTTTGGAGCTATACCTTTTGTTGTGTCCAAACAGCCTATGCTGAGTTTTACAAATGCTATTTTTGAATCCGTATCTGGGCTGACAACAACTGGAGCAACAGTTATCACTGGGCTCGATTATTTACCACATGGCATTTTGTATTATCGACAGCAATTACATTTTTTAGGTGGTATGGGAATTGTGGTGTTAGCATTGGCAGTGTTGCCTATGTTGGGTATTGGTGGAATGCAATTGTATCGAGCAGAAACACCTGGGCCAATTAAAGATAACAAGTTAACGCCTCGTTTGACAGGAACAGCAAAAGCATTATGGTTAATTTACGTAGGATTAATTGTGATGTGCACAGTTGCATTTGCAGTGCAAGGTATGAGTTGGTTTGATGCTCTTTGTGAAAGTTTTAGTGCGGTTTCTACGGGTGGATTTTCAAATCACGATGCAAGTTATGTTTTTTATGATAATTCCAATATCGAAATCTGTTCAATTATTTTTATGATTTTGGGTGGTACAAATTTTGCTTTGCATTATCAGTTTTTTCGATACGGGCGTGTTGGATTTTATTGGAAAGATGCCGAATTTCGAGCGTATATTGCCATTATTTTAGCTGCGAGTTTATTAACAGCAGGAACATTATTTTACTACCACATTTATCCTGATGTTAAAACAACCTTATTAAAATCTTTTTTCACGATAGTATCATTAAATACAACGACAGGGTCACTTGATGCTGATTTTAGTAATTGGCCTACATATCTTCCGTTCCTTGCGATGATGATGGCTGCAATGGGGGGGTGTGCAGGATCAACGAGTGGAGGTATTAAAGTTATTCGAATATTATTGTTGAGGCGGCAAACCGTTCGTGAAGTTCAACAATTGATTCATCCAAAAGCTGTTATTCCCGTCAGAATTGGTGATCAAGTTTTATCGCCCGAAATTATACAGGCGATTTGGAGTTTTCTAGTAGCTTTTATAGTTTTATTTATTGTTATAATTATGCTGTTGTTAGCACAAGGTAATGACATTACAACGGCTTTTGGTGCTACAGTGGCTGCTATATCGAATTCGGGAGCAGGAATTGGACAAGTGTCGGGTTCTTTTTTGAACTTATCCGATTTCAGTAAATGGGCGCTCGTGTTTGGAATGCTAGCGGGTCGTCTTGAAATATTCAGTATTCTGGTACTTTTTTCCATGGCCTATTGGCGTGAATAATAAGGAAACATGAATGAGCCATTCTACCTATAAACCCGTTATTTTAATTGACGGTTCCTCGTATTTATTTCGAGCTTTTCATGCTTTACCACCTTTAACGAACAGTAAAGGACTACCGACAGGCGCGGTGTACGGTGTTGCGAATATGGTTCGTAAATTATTGAGTGATTATCAACCAGAGCGGATTGCGGTTGTTTTTGATTCTAAAGTAAAAACATTTAGGCATAAACTTTATCCTGAATACAAAGCCAATCGTGCAATAATGCCAGATGAATTAAAAGTCCAAATTGAACCGTTGCATAATATTATTCGTGCGATGGGAATACCATTAATTTGTGTTGATGGTGTTGAAGCAGATGATGTCATTGGAACTTTAGCAATCGAAGCCAAAAAAAATGGATATGCAGTCATCATTTCAACGGGTGATAAAGATTTAACTCAGTTGGTGAATAGTCATGTTACACTCATTAATACAATGACTAATACTTTATTAGATCACGATGGCGTTGTAAAAAAATTCGGTGTTAGACCTGATCAAATAATTGATTATTTAACATTAATTGGTGATAGTTCAGATAATATTCCGGGTGTACCAAGTGTCGGTCCGAAAACAGCTGAAAAATGGTTATCGCAGTACGGAACTTTAGATAGCATTATCGCTGATGCCAATAATATTCCTGGTAAGGTGGGTGAAAAATTTCGTGATGTTTTAGGTCAACTGCCGTTGTCAAAACAATTAGTCACTATTAAATGTGATGTTCAATTGCCCATTGAAATAAATGACTTAGTGATTGATAAGCCAAATGTGGATAGTTTGCGAGATTTATATCTTGAATTAGAGTTTAAGGCGTTATTGGTAAAGCTTGATCAAGAAAAACCAACAACTCCTACGAATTATGATACTGTAATGACTCAAAATCAATTCGATTTATGGCTTGAAAAATTGAGAAAAGCGAACGTCATCGCGTTTGATACAGAAACGACAAGCTTAAATGATATAGTTGCTGAATTAGTCGGAATTTCTGTGGCGATAGGATCTGGTGAGGCCGCGTATATTCCATTAGCTCATAATTATAAACAAGCGCCCAAGCAGCTTGATCGAGAGTCGGTGCTCAATGAGCTTATCGCTATTTTAAATGAAGATAATAAAATAATTATTGGGCAAAATATTAAATATGATTTAAATGTGATAGGAAATTACAGTTATACATTTACTGGAGCCATGGTTGATACAATGCTTGAGTCGTATGTGCTTACTGGTGGCACTGGTCGTCATGATATGGACACGCTCGCATTAAATTATTTGGGAAAATCGACTATAAAATTTGAAGATGTTGCGGGTAAAGGGAAAAAACAAATCACTTTTAATCACGTCCCCATTGAGGTTGCATCACAATATGCTGCCGAAGATGCCGATATTACTTGGCAATTGCATCAGGTGCTATCGTCAAAATTGAGCGCCATTCCTGCAGTAGAAAAAGTATTTAATGAAATTGAAATGCCACTTGTTCCTGTTTTAATGCGTATGGAACGTTATGGTGTTCTTATTGATTCTGACCTTCTAAAAACGAGAAGTCATGCTTTGGCGAAAAGAATTGATCAACTTGATGAAGAAGCGAAGCAATTGGCTGGCAAAGATTTTAATCTTAGTTCTCCAAAGCAATTACAAGATATTTTATTTAATAAAATGCAATTACCCGTCATTAGCAAAACACCAAAAGGACAGCCTTCAACTTCAGAAGCTGTTTTACAAGAGCTGGCAATGTCTTTCCCATTACCCAATATTATTTTGGAACACCGTAGTCTCAGTAAATTAAAATCGACTTATACCGATAGTTTACCTGAGCAAGTTAATCCTAAGACAGGACGTGTCCATACTTCATATAATCAAGCTATAACCAGTACAGGACGTTTATCATCTACTGATCCTAATTTACAAAATATACCCATTCGCACAGAAGAAGGTCGAAAAATTCGACAAGCTTTTATTGCTCCTAATGGTTATAAAATTGTATCAGCAGACTATTCTCAAATTGAGCTTCGCATAATGGCGCATTTAACGAGTGATCCAGGCTTAGTGGCAGCATTTCATCATGGACTTGATGTTCATAAAGCTACGGCTGCAGAAGTTTTTAATGTGCCTATCGAAGAGGTTACTTCGGAGCAACGCCGTCGAGCAAAAGCCATCAATTTTGGATTGATTTATGGAATGTCTCCGTATGGATTGTCTCGTCAAATTAACGTTGATCGTGATGTGGCTCAGCATTATATGGAAACTTATTTTCATCGTTATCCGATGGTAAAGCAATATATGGACGATACGAGAGCATTGGCACGCAAACAAGGTTATGTTGAAACCCTTAAAGGTCGACGTTTATATATGAGCGACATTAATTCTTCAAATTTTAATATTAGAAACGCTGCAGAACGTGCAGCGATCAATGCACCATTGCAAGGCACTGCAGCTGAAATCATTAAAATTGCTATGATTAACATTGATGACTGGTTAATCAATAAAAAGATTAACGCCAAGATGATCATGCAAGTACACGATGAATTGGTTTTTGAAGTTGCGACACCGATTGTCGATAAATTTATTCTTGATATTAAACATCTCATGGGATCTGCAGTAAAATTAACTGTGCCACTCGAGGTAAGCTGTGGGGTTGGGGAAAATTGGGATGAGGCTCATTAAATTTAAAAAATTTCTTTATTCCCTGATTATACAAGTTTCTCACGCATTTCTAAATAAAGTTTTCTGCATAAGGAAAAGCATCTATGCAAGAGCAAAAAGAGCTGACATTGTTATCTGATATTAGTATTCTCAGCATTAAAAATTACCCAGGCGAAGTGGAGGTTACATTATTGCCACACTTAAGAGCAATGATGGATGTGGCTCATAATTTTCAGCCTTCGAGCGCTTTACCACCTCATATAATTGAAACAGCAAGAGTGATTTCATAATCTTCTTCTGTGCTTAATTTAACATACTCACGTAAGGACAATAAGCCCACTGACCCCACTATAATAATACACGAACAACCGGTAGTCATCGAAATTGAAAATGAACTAGATGAAAAAAGTTTGACCAATTTGTTACGCTTGGTTGGTGAGTATTCAACAAAAATGCTGTCACAACAAGAAGCCCAAACCATTACTGATCTCTTAATTCAACATCAGTTGGTTGAAAGATTAAAGTATAAGAAAACGGGTATAAGAATTATATTTCGTATTCCAAAAAATACTTTTGAGCCATTATATCACTTGCCCCCCGTGTTTACTCAGTTTACAGGGCGTGAGCAAGAGTTGTCTCAATTGAAAACTTGTCGTTCAAAGGTTCAAAATATTACCGCGATACAAATTTCAGGGTCAGGCGGTATTGGCAAGTCACAATTAGCCAATTATTTTGCGCGATGGCAATTCAGAGAAAAATATTATAGTTGGGTAGTATGGTTTACGGGTGGTGTAGATGAAAATAGCACGAGAGAAAGGTTACAGTCGCAACTCGCGGAACTCGGATTAGGGCTTGGGCTCGATGTGAAGAGGCTGAAAGAGCGCGAATTATATCGACTCATTTATAAACGATTAGCTGAAAAAGGCCATGGATTAGTGGTATTTGATGGTGTGCCCAATGGGGCTGTGTTCATACCCTTTTCGCCTGCAAGTGCTGAGCAACCACAGTTAGATGTGCTCATTACCACAATTAACAATTTAACATTAGGTCCCGATATCACAAAAATTACACTAGATGTATTTTTACTTGATGATGCCATTCGCTATATAAAATCTGTTTTAAGGAGTAATGTGTCAGATAATCATGCAGAATTACTAGCGGTGACATTGGGTCGTTATCCATTAGCACTATCACAAGCTTTAGCCTATATCGTTAATGCAGACTCTTCAATTCAAATATTTTGTAAAAATTATATTACAGTAAGAGAAGCAATGGCGTCGTATCTTAGGGCGCCGGTTTTTGATACCGATCCATATAAGGCGACAATTTCTGCCGTCATTACACTCTCATTAGAATGTTTGAAATCCTTATTGTTATCAGGTGAATCTTATCAAGAGACGCTGGAAATTTTAATGTCAACAATATATTTAGCGGCCGAAGTGGCAATACCTAAAGCATTATTACGCGGCTGGATTACAAATGATCAAGGGGAGATTAAACTAAATGATTCATTAAAATCATTGCGCACTTTCTGCTTGCTTGAACAAGGCGATCAAAGAGAATCATTTCGCATTCATCAAGTGATACAAGATGTACTGAAAATTGATGATACTCCTGAACTGACGGTGAAACGATTATTAAAGTGGCGAGGTGTTTTAAAAGAATTTAATTCTTCATCATCTTACCTATCTGAAATAGTGCAAAAAAGATGTGTTGCGGTAAAATCTCATGCCTTATGTCTCGCTAATCAGTTTAATTTAGTAGCTAAGACAGACGAAACACTAATAGCTCAGGGTTATATGTATCATATTGGTGGTCTTGCCAGTCAAATTTTAGGTGAGGATTCTCTGTCGAAATTGCATTATATGAATGAGTTACGTTGTTATGAAGTTATGCGGTCTGAAGATAAATTTCTAATCGGCATGTCTAAAATACATTTAGGTGGCGCATTGTTAGTCAGTGGTGATCTGCAAAACGCGAAAAATCTTCTTTTAGAAGCCTATGAAATTCTTAGAAAAATTCTTCGAGAAGACCATCCTGAAGTTGGTGGCTGTATGATGACATTGGGGAATGTATGCTTAGAGAATGGTGATATCGAAGAGGCGATATTTTGGCTCAATAATGCCACGCGGATTACTAAGATTGTTAAACAGAATGATCCTATTTTATACGCGAAATCTTTGCTGAGTTTAGGAAATGCCCATTTAGAATGTGGGAACCCTATGCTCGCTTCAACAAAATCAATCGAAGCTTTTGAAATTTTGGAGTCAGAATTTGAGGAGCCGAATTCTGACATGGGAAGATGTTTAATCGATCTCGGTAATTCGAAACTGGATTGTGGCGAAGCTCTATCTGCGCAATCACTATTTGAAAAAGCACTACCAATTATCAAAAATTGCGTAGGTGAAAATCATCTGGATTTTGGTAAATGTTTATTGGGCTTAGCTAGTACATACATCGAAAGTGGAAATTTATCTCTAGCATATGAATACTTAGAACGTGTAGAAAAAATATTCCTCACTACTCTGAGCTCTAATCACGTTCTTTATGGCGCATGCATAATGAATATGGGTACGATCGCCTTGCAAAACTGTCAATTTAGTGAGGCAATACGATTATTTGAACGCGCATTGCCGCTTTTTCAGCGATTAGTTCCACGACATCCAAGAATGGGATTCTGTTTGATGGGGTATGGATGGATATTGGCAGAAATGGGTGCGCCTGATGAAGGGGTAAGATGTCTCAATGAGGCGCTCGATATTCTAACCGCTAAACTCGGACCTGAAAACATTAAGGTTGCTCTATGCAAAGCAAACTTAGGCTGGGCAATGTTTCAAACTCGTAATTTAAAAATTGCCAACGAAATATTTGAAGAAGTAATACCTGTCATAAAAGCTAGATTGAACGAGCATACTCATTTGGGCAATGTGTTAATGAATTGTGGGTTAACTAAATTAGCAAGCAACCAAAGGCCTATGGCAGAGAAGATGATTTCAGATGCATTAAAAATATTCGAAAAGAACCTAGGGCCGAAATCTTTGAAATATGCTATTTGCTCTATGAATCTAAGTTCAACGTTGCTGCAAACTGATCCAGGTAGAGCAAGAACTATATTAGTGGATGCTTTGCCAATTATCCAAATTCATCAAGATGCTGCACCAACTTTACTGGGGAAGTGCTTAACATTGATGGTCATGGTAAATCTTCGGTGTAATGATATTCCTACAGCAAGATCTCTTCTTGCACAAGCAGAACCGGTTGTTCGTGAAGTCATGCGATCTAAATATAGCACTGCCGGGGGTATGTGCTTGAACTTGGGGGTAGCCACTTACAATTGTGGGGACGTGATAAAAGCAAAAAGATTATTTGAAGAAGCATCTGCTGTTCTTGCAAGCGAAGGCAACACTCAAGGTGTTGATCAAGGAAAGTGTTTAACTTTTCTAGGTATAACATTTTTAAAATCTGGCAGTAAACCAGCGGCAGTGAAAATATTAAAAGACGCATTCGATATATTAGACGCAGCCCCAGAAGCAAGTTATGAAGAAAAAGGCCTATGTATGGTATATCTAGGTTGGGGATTATTGGGCTGTGAAAAAATTACAGAAGCAAAAAAATGGTTTACTAACGCGGTATCAATCCTAAAGGGCTCTCAAGTAATTGTAAATGAAAGTCTCTTTTTAGGTCTAATAGGCTTAACTAATGCCAAGTTGTATCTCCGCGAAACGCAGAATATTCGTAGTTTATTGTTAGAAACAGTTAATGCCATTGAAAAATCGAAAAATCAAAATAATCCAATTATAGGAAAAATATTATTTAATTTTGGCGGATTACTTATGGAGTGTGGGGAATTTTCACTCGCAGAAACGGTATCGCGAAATGCCTATGCCAGGCTGAAAATGTACGAATCACTAGATCCTGATATTGGCAGATGCTTGGTAAATTTAGGGAATGCAATACAAGCTGGAGGTAATATTCAAGGAGCCATAGTTGAATACCAAAATGCGTTAACATTTTTCAGAAATTCGAAAATGAAGCTCCACTCAGATATTGCCACCTGTTTGATGAATTTGGCTACAGTCAATTTACTTTCGGATCCACTGTCAGAGGTAAAAGAGAATCTTGAAGAGGCGCGTAGAGAATTCGAAGCGTGTCCAATTTTACAGGGTGCTGAGGTGCTGAATTATTGTAAATGCCTATTAAAATTAGGTAATGTTTATGCGCGATCTGATGATATCACGCTTGCTTTGGAACTCTTTGAAAAAACGATATTGATCATTAAAGGTTGCCCAGGAGAAAATAATCGTTTAAAAATAGAATGCTTAATGTGTCTTGGGCAGGCAAAACTCCAGTGCGACGATCCATTAGGAGCAAAAGCAGATACCATGGAAGCCTTACGTCTTTGCAAGATTACTTCTAATGTAAAACCAGAGATAATAAAATTATGCCAAACTACTCTAGATGATGCGAATACACTTCTCACAGATAACGATTTTATTCAGAATCAGGCTTTGCTTAATTTGCCAAATAGCGATGCCGAGTTAGATGAAATTGCAGATGAGGTATTAGCCAATCTTTCAGATGATGATCCCGGATCAGCGCCATCATTTAGGTAATAATCAGCATTCAGAGGATAATCAATATAAACTAAAGCCTAATCCGACATTTTATCAGCAGAATGTAAAATTATGTGTTGATGTGTTAATTATTAAATAATGCCGCGTCAATTTTTTGTTTATTCCATAGAGCTAGAATCGTGATAAGCCGCGCTTTGAGGGCGTCATATTGGCCTGCAGGGATAAATCCTGCAGAAATGAGCTCTTGTTCAGATCCTGGATAATTGTAAGTGCTGTGCATGATAAATCCATGTGACGCACGTGAAGTAAAAACAATGGGTAATTTTTTCGCGAGTTCTTTCATGTCAGTGACATCATGTTCTGAGACGTGACCACTGCCAGCAAGTTCGAGTACTATGGCGTCGTATTCTCCCATCGCTTGAAAAGGCCAGCGTTGAGAAAAAGCAAAAGAAAATAATCCTACGTCGGGTGGTGGTGTTGAGGGTAGTGAAAATTTCGGAAGTTTGCTGATCGGTCTGTAAAGTAAATACGGTTCACCTTCGTGAATCATTCCCATTGGACCAGCAAGCCGTGAATTAAATGCATTGGTGAATGCAGTATGCTCTTTAATGACATATCGAGCTGCGTGAATCACATCATTCATCACGACCATCGCACCTAATCCTTGTGCGGAAGGGTGAGCTGCTAAGCTAACAGCCGCGAGTAAATTTGCCGGGCCATCAAAACCGGGTGTATTGGTTGCTCTCATGGCACCAGAAACAACGATGGGTTGCGGAATATCGAATATCAAATCAAAAATAAATGAAATTTCTTCGAGCGTATCAGTTCCTTGTAAAACGACTATGCCGTTTGCTCCATTTTGAATGGCTGATGTAATTTTGTCATAGCACAGTCTGATGTCATCCCACGTCAAGCTCGCACTGGGTTTTAACATGAGCGTTTCTACATCGATGTTTGCAATTTCATTTAATTGTGGAAGTGAATTGGCGAGATCAAGTCCGGTTAACGTAGGTGATGCGCCATCTTTTCCTGAGATGGTCATCGTGATGGTGCCGCCCAAAACTAAAATTTTGATGTTTGGTTTCATCGTTATCTATTATTCCACGGTTACAGATTTTGCAAGATTGCGCGGTTGATCGACATCGGTACCTTTTATCACGGCAACATGATAAGCCAAAAGTTGAAGGGGAATTGTATACAAAATTGGGGCCAGAATGCTATGCACTTCCGGTAAATAAATTACGGTTGAATCTTTTGAGTTAGAAAGATGTGTGTTTTTCTCAGCAAAAATGATGAGTTCTCCGCCGCGTGCTTGAACTTCACTTAAATTGGATTGTAATTTTTCAAGCAATTCATCTTTGGGTGCGACAGCAACTATCGGCATATTTTTATCCACTAAAGCAAGAGGCCCATGCTTTAATTCACCAGCTGGGTAGGCTTCGGCGTGAATATAGGAAATTTCTTTTAATTTTAGTGCGCCTTCCATAGCAATTGGATATTGAGCTCCACGGCCTAAAAATAGGGCGTGTTCTTTGTCCGCAAATCGACTTGCTAATTTTTTAATTTCAGGCGCTGATTCAAGAGCTTGTTCGAGTGTTTTTGGAAGCTGTTCTAATGCATGAATTATTTTATTTTCTTCAGTGTTAGTAAGCCCGTGTCGACGAGCTAAAGCAACCGATAATAATATTAAACTGGTGAGTTGAGTTGTAAATGCTTTTGTGGAAGCTACGCCTATTTCAATGCCCGCGCGAGTCATAAAAACCAGTTCTGATTCACGAACTAAAGAACTTTCTGCAACATTACATATGCCGAGTGTTGCGAGATAGTTTAGAGATTTTGCTTTTCTTAGCGCTGCAAGAGTGTCTGCTGTCTCCCCTGATTGAGATAAAGTTACGAATAATGTGTCGGGTTCAACAACGGTATGCCGATATCGATATTCACTTGCAACACTCACGGTGCAAGGGATTTTTGAAAGAGACTCTATCCAGAATTGCCCCACTAAACCAGCATGATAACTTGTGCCGCAAGCGACGATATGAACGCGTTTTATTTTGTCGAATAATTCACTGGCATTGACACCAAAAGATTGTTCTAGAAGTCTTTCGTTCGCAATTCGGCCTTCTAATGTATCGCTAATGACTTGAGGTTGTTCAAAAATTTCTTTTTCCATATAGTGACGATATTCACCGCGTTCGGCGGTATCTTGTTTTATATCGATCATGTGGATGGGCCGTTCTACTAGATGTAAATCTTTGTCATAAATTTCAACGCCATTGCGACTGATGCTTGCAATATCACCTTCTTCGAGAAAAATAAATCTTTGTGCAACAGGTAGCAAAGCCATCGTGTCAGATGCTATAAAGAATTCATTTGAACCTAATCCAATGACTAGAGGGCTCCCGCGACGAACTGCAATTAATTGATTAGGAAATTTTGGACTAATAATGCCTAATGCATATGCTCCTTGCAGTTCTTTGGTCGCTTGATACACCGCATGTAATAAATCATTTTTCGCGAGATGTTTATGAATTGTATGGGCAGCAACTTCTGTGTCTGTTTCAGATGCAAATCCATATCCTAAGGCAATCAATTGTTCGCGTAAGTTGGCATAATTTTCAATGATGCCATTATGAACGAGCGCGATGTCATCTGTAGATAAATGCGGATGTGCGTTCACTTCGGAAGGTTTTCCGTGAGTGGCCCATCGGGTATGTGCAATTCCAATAAAACCGCTTGAAGATTGAGTTGTCATGGCTTCGGCGAGTTGACTCACTTTGCCCAATGCCCGAATTCGTTGGATTGTTAGATTTTCTGGATGTAGAACGGCCATTCCTGCGGAGTCATAACCGCGATATTCTAGTCGTTTTAAGCTATCTAATAAAATAGGGGCGACGTCACGTTGAGCGATGGCGCCTACAATTCCACACATATTAAGATCCCCTTACATTCTTCATTTGGAAACTATACTGCATTCACCTGAAAATACCAGTGTTACAGATCTTAGATGACCTCCGGTCCTTTAGGTACAATTTGAGTCGGATTTAAATTAACCTGACTGATATAATAGTGACGTTTAATATGATCGAAATTTACCGTGTCTGAGATGCCAGGAACTTCGAATAAACGTAAAATATAATTATGTAAATTTTCATAATCGAGTAGTCGATTTTTGTTGCATTTGTAAAGAACAAAATATACAGCATCAAAACGAATTAATGTTGTAAATAAACGCCAATCAGCTTCAGTAATTTGATCGCCGAAAAGAAAGTTATTTTTTTCGAAGTGACCCTCAAGAAATTCGATTGCCGAAAATAAAGAATCGTAGGCATCGTCATAAGCGCTTTGAGTTGTAGCAAAACCACATTTATAAACGCCATTGTTAATGTTTTCGTAAATAAAATCATTCATTTTATCAATTTCTTTGCGCAATTTTTCTGGATAATAATCGGGTGTTTTTTCAGAGAAATCGTTGAATTCACTATTGAGCATGCGAATAATATCAGAAGATTCATTATTGACGATTGTGTACGTTTTTTTATCCCATAATACAGGAACAGTAACCCGCCCTGTGTATTCTGGATCAGCCAGGGTATATACTTCATGTAAATAATTTTTGTTATTGACAACATCAGGAATGCAATCGGAATTTTCAGAAAATGCCCAGCCTTGATCACGAACCACGGGATCTACAATGGATAGTGAAATAATATCTTCAAGTTTTTTGAGTTTACGAAAAATCAGCGTTCGGCATGCCCAGGGACAAGCGAGAGAAATATAGAGATGATAGCGGTAGGGTTCAGCTTTGAAATCTGTAGATCCATCAGCGCTGATCCATTGTCTAAATGAGCTGGTTTTACGTTTAAAATGGCCGTTTGAAGACTGTGGCTCGTTGGCCTGCCATTTGCCTTCGACTAATAAACCCATGATTTGACTCCTGATCGATATTATACTCAAACTATCATGACCAGAGGTTAAGGTAAGATCAAGTCCTAATAAGCCCTGGCAGTCTTAATCCAGCCTAATGATTAAACGGAGCGCCGTATCCGTAGCCGCCCCCTAGATAACGCCCGCCATAAGTATAATAGCTTCCGCCTGAAATGCTTGGGTATGTTTCAGCTCTGGTATATTGGTCATAATTGGGGTTGTAAAAGATTCCCTGTGTTACTTCGCCATAGCCATTGTAGCCATTATAGCTCGTACTGCTTGAATAAGAGCCGCCGCCACAGCCTGTGAGCGCAAGTGCCAACAGTCCTGAGAAACTTGCTATTAATAGAGACTTCATTAGTACATCCTCCTGGTCAATGTTCCTTCCATAGTGCAAGTATAGTTCATTAGTTGAAAATCTGCTTATTCATTGACACGAGAATTGAACTGCATTGTAGGATTTGCTGATACTACCAGATCTTGTTGCAGTATGATTTTATTACCCAGCAATCTTAAATCTAAACAGATATTTAATTGTTCTTCGGGCGTAATGGTGTCGCGTTCAAATGCTTGATAGGAGCCTATTCGTGTTACCATTCGTAAAGGTGATAGCAGGGGTAAAATACAACCTAGCTGCTTTAATCCTTCAGCCAAGTTGTTGAGGAATGGAGAAGAGGCTGGATGTTGTATACTAAGAATTCCAATCTCACAGTTCGAGCAAACATAGCGCGGCGAATGAATATCAAGGACGACACCGTAGAGTTTGCATCCAGTCGTGAATTGAGGGTGAGCAATTAGTTGTCTAATCAGATAATCTAATACTTGTTTTTGTTCTAATGCGGCGGCTAGTGATTGCTCTCCATGATGAAACAGGGCTTCGAAAGATCTTTTTTCCAATCTTGTTTCGTCTACAATTTCTTCAGATGGCTTATGTTTTCTTTCGCTGATATCTTTTTTAGATAATTCTTCACCTCTTTTTGTCCTTGCCTGCACTGATTGTCGTATTTCATCTGTATTGAAAGTTTGTTCCGCATCCCCTTTAGTAATGTGGTGTTCAGCGCTAAGACTTACATCCGGATCAAGCGTAATGGTGATGCAATCGCGCACATTGTGAGATTGAGATAAATGCTTTCGGGTTGACACGATAAAAGTAAAGCTAACAGTGACTGGATTACCCTCTTCTTCTTTCTCTAGGTTCTCTTCATCTAATTTAATTTTTTTTCTGCTTCTTAGGATGCTTGATGAAAATTTGTTCTGGAGCATAAGGCGCATTTGCTGCTCATGACTTTCAATGAAGAGTGTATTGTGGGCCGAAGAAGCCCCGAAACATATTTTCATATCTTTAAGCCAGTGTGTATTTTGCTTTCTGTCGAGAAAAGGAGAAGTTAATCTTCTCTTCAACAATTCAATCAGAACAGAAGATGATTTCCACGCTTCAGCACATTGTAGAGCAAGTTCAACGGTTCCCTTGTCCAAGTCAGGACTGAGCAAAAGGATTTGCAATATTTCAAGATTTCTTGAGAGAACGGCCCACGTCAAGGCGGTGTGGTTATTAGATTCATTTTTGGCATTAACATCACCTTTAAACCTCAATAGCAATTTAACAAGTCGAACAATTCCCGCACGTACCGCTAGGTGTAATGCGTGATCACCTTGATCCATAATAGCAGCAGCATTTTCGAGTAATAATTTAGCTATCAGGAGACAGCCTAAACTGCACTCTCGAGATTTTAGGCATTCATCAAGTAAGCAAAATAAAGCGGGTCGACCCTCTTGATTGAGTGCATTAACAATGGCGCCCTTTTCTAATAATAACTCAACAACCCTCGGTTTTTTGAAAGCTACTGCCGATTGTAATAAGGTTTGACCATGTATTAGCGCCGTCATTAAAGCTGCATTTTGATTAATACAGAAATTCAAGCCCATAATATTTTCAGAAGAAATTGCTTGAATAATCTGCCAATCATCCAGCTTCATTGTTAATTGGCCATCTGCTGCGGGATCATCGTCAACTTTAGCCTTTTTTGCGGGCGAAGGAGCGCCAATGGTTGATAGTGAAGGCAAAGATGATCCCCCGTCTTCAGCTAGTTTTGCGTTAGTGGATTCTGCTGCAATAGGTGGGTTAGGTTTGGCTTTTTTAGGTGCTGGTTGTTTTGCAGCAGACTCAGTCGGAATCCCTGAGCTCTTAGGGTCTTTTAGCTTTTCTACTACTTTTTGGTTACCATTAGCTTCAGCAATATCTAAAGGAGATTTATTTTGATCATTCAGTATACCCGTATCAAACTTAGGATTTCTTTGCAATAACATGCCTACAATTTTATCTGTTGTAGATGCGGCTAAATGCACTAAGGTAACCCCATGCTCGTTGGCAAAATAAGGGCTCACTCCAGCATTGAGATGGGTTTCCAAAGCATTGATTGAACTTGCTATTGAGCTTTCATCATTGGTCTTTAGAATTGCACATATGCAAATCGTACACTGCAATCCATAAGTCTTATTTGATTTAAGATAATCAGGAAGAGGTGACACAGCAACATTCTTCTCCCCTATACTACGAGAAAATACTTCGCTGTGAAATAATTCGCATTCTATGAGTGTAACATTAGGGGAATCAAGAGCATTTTTTTTCTTTTTAGGTGCTGATAGTATGTTATGAAAGTCAACAATGCTAGCTCTGCATTTAGCTATGTACTTCTTATATTCAGAAACTTTCGTCTTATGCTCCGCAAATGGAGCAGTTGCTTGTTGTCCCTTCCCAAAATCGGTTTTTGTTTTGTGAACGCCAGGATCTTCAGGAAATTGTCCATCTAAACACACAAATTTCGAAAGTGTTCCATTATGTCGAAGCGCTATAGCAAATTGTTTCAAAGAAGATTGAGCAGCTATGTTGTGGCTTACATCAAGTGCTAGTAAAGAAGAATTCTCTTTCAGAGCATCAGCTAGCTGAATTACACCTGAATTTGTAATATCAACGCTTCTCATAATCAAACAATGTAAAATTGTGCTTGATTTCAAATATTTGGCAAGCTCACCAGCGCTATCGTCACCAAGCCTATTTTTTGTGACATCAAGGTAACGAATGTTAGAATGTTTGGCGATCTCATTTAGAAATAAAGCCATACTTTTGTCGTCGAGGTTGTTGCCCGCCAAAGATAAATCTCTCACTGGTGGGTTGCGATTGAGTGCCTCACAAATTACCGGTACTAATTGGGGTGTGATTGCTGCTTCGCTTAAGTCAAGTTTTGTTTCAGACAGCATTTTTAATTCAAGCAATTGCCTCAGCTTAATATTACGATTTCTGACACGCACAAACTCGGGGTCTTTCTCATAATTTCGCGTGATAATTTCTGTTGTAAAAAGATCTGTCGAATCTCGGAACCACTCGAATAGACCATGAACGGATGAAACCTCCAGCTTCTCCACCTTTGATTGACTGATGCAGCGGATAATTTGGTCTTTAGTTGGATTGGTATCGTAAAGAACTAAGTGGGTAATATGCGGAAACTTGATACAGCCATCAACCAAATAATCTAACCATTCTTTTGAATCCCGAGTTCCTGAAAAATTGACTGATACTACATGAGTTGCTCTAGCTAAAGTGTCACATAAAGAGCGCACCCCAACAGGAGTTAAAAAATTATTAGTAGCACTGAGTCTTTTTAAGTCAGACCGATGTTCTATATAATTACATAAAATTGGAAGGCAGATGTCATTGAGATAGAGACCATCAAAATTAAGCTCCTTTAAGGGAGCCAAGGGCGGATCTTCATCACTTTGGCCCTCTTGAATAATTCTTAGCATTAGCTGATTGCGCATTCGTAAGCAATCGAATTTATATTGGAATGCTCGTAATTCCGTCTCTTTTTTTGCCTGTTTAGTTTCTTCTTGGCGAGAATAGTCTGGATAATGTTCCCCCCATGGTTGAGTTTGAGGTTGCTGAGCCGGGGCTTCAATAAGTGTTACTTTCGCACTTGGGAACGCATCAGATTGCATTAGTCGTTCGAATAATTTCTCACAATCAACTTGAGTACCAATAAGAAATAAATCCGATAGATCCTCTAACGAAATTAACAACTTTTCAAGATCGTCATAGTTGGGCTTTTCCTTTGAATGAGAAAGATCAATACGAGATAGCTTGGTTTCTGTAAGCAAACCTTTCGTAAGTTTTGTAAACCCGTTTACTGTCAAAATATTACGTTGGAGAAGGAGTTGTTCGACTTCCGGGTGGGCTTGAACATAGTCACATACTATGGGAATGCATATGTCACTAAATTGAAGAGAATTAAAATTTAAAATTGGTATCACTTCCTCAGATATTTTTAATTTTCGCATCAGATGGTTTCTCTTATTTATTGCATTTAATAGTTGTTGAATATCTTCTCTTCCCGATCTCTCCTGGTAACTAAGAGAAGAAGAGTTGTAATCCACGTAAAATATAAACCGAGATGTAGGGAATGATGATGAGGCGCTAATCCTCTGAAATAGATTTTCAGCTTTGAAGAGAGTATTGTTTAAGTCTATTTTTTCAATACACGGATGATCAAAAAAATGCTCAAATTCATTTAAAATATCATCAGATAAGGTGGACCGGGGAAGTTTTAACACCTTTAGCTTAGGCAGTTTTGAAACGGCTTCTATATCACCTATTGTGAATGTCATATTACCAAACTCGACTTCAGACAACGATTCAATCGCACACATTGGTTGAATAATCGTTAATATCCCCCCAGGAGGTAAGTCTATATGGCTCAATGAAAATTGAGTTAGCTTTGTACATTTACGGAGCTCTTCAGCGAAGGCTCTTGCTCTATCAACACCTAGTTTTATATGGGAAAAATTAAGAGAAGTCAGATTTTTTAGTTGATTAACCGTTTTCAATATATTTGCCCAATTTTTGAAATCAGTATCACAGTAACTAAATGACACTGAGGTAGTTTCCGCATTTCTTGAAAATACTTTACTTAAGTATCTGATGTCTGACTCGTCTAACAAATAGAAAGGTGGGCTTTTCTCGCCATAACCAACTTTCTGAGAAAATGAAAAATAGTTGTTTTCTTTATTAATTCTGCAGTAAGTATTGCGCTCGTTTAATTTTTTTAATTTCTCTTCGATTACTTTTTTATTTTGAACTGAGACATCAATTGTTGTGTTTGTGAAGATAAGTGTTAGCCAATTAAAGAACTCATTTTCTTGGGTGGAAGATAATGATGCGAACCAACAAGACACCACATTAAATGATTTATGATGTTCAATCAATAATTCTAATTCCTCTTTGTGTGTAATCCACGAGGAAAAATCTTTAAATTCTAATGTACATTTTATTCGTGATTCAGAGGAATAATCAGAAGCATTAACCTTTGAAATGGAAAGAGAAAGTCCTCCTATGGAAATAGTAACATTTATCGTATTCCCAATAGTTAATTTAGTTAATAAAGCCTTGATTAGTTTTGAATTTTGATTATTATCAGAGCTAATAATCGATTTAATTTTGTATTCCCCTGATAAAATAATATCTACTAATTGAGATTCTAGATTTTCAGATAGTTCGCAGTTTTTAAATTGTATCGTCTTTAAAGGGTGATTTTCACAATATGCCGTAAGAATATTGATTACAGAGTGCTGTTGATCTTCTTTTATATCTACAAAGATAAATTCGTCAATTTCATGCTGTCCCGCTTGATATTGTTTTCTTTTTTGTAGCTCCTCAAGAGGGAGAGAAAGTAGGGCCGTTTGATCTAGAGAGGCGCCATTTGATTTTTTTACTGATAATTTCCCTTTCATGCATAATCTCCTTTAGTGCAAACATTAGTAATCCATATTTTAGTGGATCAATTTTGTCTCTTGCTCAGCATCTTCATAGTGCTATTTAGTAGTTGTTCACTGAAAAGTATATCTGATTCATAGAGGTGGTTCAATTTATACTTAACCTGTATATTGAGAGAAGTTAATGCTTGTGCTTATTAAGCATTATTATTATCCTAATAGTAATTAAGATGAGATTTAAATGGAGTAATAGATGGAACTAAAAGAGATTGACGAGATACCAGAAGATTACCAATGTTCTATTTCGGGGCAGATCATGTTTGACCCGGTTGTAGTAGTTGAAAGCGGCCATTCCTACGAGCGCGTGTCTATCTTGACTTGGTTTGAGACGCACAACACTGATCCGCAAAGTCGCACACACTTAACGTCAAAGGCCATTATAGATAATCACACGCTCAGACGTATTATTTCTCAATATTTGGGAAAAAATCCACAGCTGTATGAAGATGAGGGTGCTGTATATCTGCCGAAACAGATGAAGTTAGATGTTATAAATGCCGTAACAAAGTCTGATATCCAATCTTTCAGAGATTGTATATTCAAACATCCAGGTTTGCTCTACGCCCCTTTGAATGATCAAAATCAAACATTACTAGACCTAGTATTGGAAATGAATCAGCAGATGTTTTTAGAAAAATTTTTACTGAAGCTTATATCTTTGCGCGGAAAACAAGGGCTTGAAAAAATATCAAAATACCAAGATCGGTATGTTTTATTTTGTCGCTCTTTGGTTATGTCAACAGACCAAGATGCTAATAAGGCACTAGAATTATTATTGTCACATCTAAAACAAGAAGACCTGGATAAGGCTGACGAAAAGGGCTTTTCCATGGTTCATTATGCTGCAATGACTGGAAATTTACCAAAGTTACAAATGCTAATCGACCGAGGTGCGGATCCATTAAGGCTGGTTATTTCTCGCGATGACAGTGAGGATGAGAATGGATTAAATCCTTTTATGATTGTATGTGCTAAAGGGTACTTAGATATAGTCACGTTTCATCTATCTTTATCTCATAAACCAAATTTATCTGCTACTACTACTTACAATGGTAAAGATATTAAAGAGGTTTCGGCACCTTATTATTTTTCTGCCAATTGCACAGCAGCTCAAATGGCTGCATTTAATGGTCATAAGGCTGTGTTACAACGATTAATTGATTGTGATTCGAAGGTTTTATCTCAAACCTCTAAGGATGAGGATGAAGCTACCTTAACACTGCTTGATTTTGCCATTATTGGTGAGCAATATGAAACAGTAGAATTTTTGTTATCATTGAAAGCCTTTACAGAGTGCGAAGCATTCGATAAACAAAAATCTTTTGTTCGAGCTCTTCAGCGTTGTCATAAGGAAATCTTATTGTTGTTATGGGAGTTTGGATTTAGGCCCCCCGAAGCAAAAAATATGCTTCATGACACTTTAAAATTTTTATCATATGATATCGATTCGGCAAGAGAAGATGAAAAAAAGCATAAAGCACAAAATTTCTCAAACGTTTTTCAATCTTTAATAAAATGCGGCGCTGATTTAGAAGCACGAATAGATGGGGATCACATTATACATATTGCGGCAAGAAATGGCCTGACGGCAATTGTTATTTTTCTTTTAAAGGCCGGTGTTAAAGCTGATATCGAAAATGAAGAAGGTGAGACAATTCTACAAATTGCGGTGGAAAATGATGATGAGGGATCGCTGTTTGATGAATTGCTCCGTTATTCTGTTAACGTGCATTGTGTAGATAGTCATGGTAATACTTTATTGCATTTGGCGAGAAGACAAGAGACTATTTCAGCTCTGCTTTCAAGGGGCCTAGACCCAAATCTATTAAACCATAAAAAACAAACCCCGTTAGTTCACCAACTTCAAAAGAGAAGATTTTCTTGTGCTCAATTTTTGGTCGAAAGTAATGCGGATCTTTCTCCGAGGGATGAGGATAGTAAATCAGCTTTGTTTTATGTTTGTGAAAGATCTTTCTTGGGGGGTGATGATAATCTTCGAGCTGGCTGTTTGCGGGCGATGTTAGCTAGGCAGCTAGATCTAAAGGTAACTGATAAAGAGGGTAATACTCCTCTACATTGTGGTCTCGATATATCGATCATTAGGCCAATCGTTGAACATCTTAGAGGAAATTTATGGCCTGAGGCTGAGATAGCTGCTTATTTGAGCGCTCAGAATAGTGCAGGAGACACGGTTCTAATGAAAGTGTGTCAACAATCCTGGTCGGGCTCTACAACAGCAACATTCTTAGTAGAGAACGGCGCGGATCCAAAATTGCTTAACAAAGCAGGTGAGCAGGCGATTCATGTTTTATTTGGCAACTTGGGCCATGGCGATAGTCTAAAGTGCAAATTAGAGTTCGCTGAGTTTTTGCTTAAACGAGGTGTCGATATTAACGCTGCTATTAGCGGAGATGGGAATCAACCGTTACATTTGGCAGTTATCAGAAATTCCGAAGATGCTGTGAGATGGCTATTGGATCATGGGGCCTCTAAAGTGGGGCTTTGTAAAGTGCAAAAGAATCTCCATAAATCAGCTGTAGAACTTACTTTGAAGCATAGCAGAAAATCATTGCTCACTGCCTTTCTTGATTCAGGCTATGATGTTAATTACAAAAATTCTAGGCATTCATATGCGCTTATTCATTGGGCTGCTCATTATAATTCCAAGGACGACATTTTCGATTTGTTACTTAATCGAAAAGCGAATATCGAATTAGTAGATGATTGGGGATTTACCCCGCTACTCCGTGCGGCTATTAATGGCTCTCTTTTAGCCTTTAACTATTTAATAAACAAGGGAGCATCTATAACGAAGGTGACCTTGCAGAAGAAGAATATTCTGCATTTGATCGCAGAGGATGGGCAGCTGGGGCTATTGGAACCTCTAAAGTCTTATAATGTCACAGATTTGCTTGAGGCTAAAGATGACGCTGGTTTAACGCCCATTTGTTGCGCGGCCAAGAAAAAACATTTGCCCATTTTGAAATCCTTAGTAACTGATTTTAAGGCCTCTCTTTGTGTTAAAAAGGCGGAAGATGACACAGTTTTAAAATATGCTATTGATTCGGGTGATGATGAAATATGCAACTATTTATTGGATCAAAAAAGTCTATCGGATGATATATCAAATAAGCTAAGCGAGCTATTATTTCAAGCAATTCAATCAGGTGTGAGTGATTCAGTGTGCGAACGTATTGCAACCCTGGGTGTGGATTTTGATGCAAAATCAGATGATGAGGAAGATTCCTTGTTAATGGCTGCGGCGAAAAATGGTAAGCTGAAATTCATGCGTTTCCTTATGGAGCGAGGTGCTAAATTAAATGAGACTATTGAAGAAAATATCTATGCAAGATCTCAAATTAATCATCGTCAAAGAGGAAGAGTGGTTCGCAAACCCATTGGCAAGATATATGTCACTGCGCTCTATGCGTTGATTAAAGATCTTGAAGATGATGTTAATCAAGACACTGAGCTTTATAAAACTATAGAGCAGTTCGTTAAGCGCGGTGCTGATCTCACAGTGAGTAATAGCGTAGAGTGTAAATGTCACCTATTAGCGATTGCAGTGGAGCGAGAAGCTCTCACATTAGTGAAATTATTGCTTAGTTGTGGTGTCGATCTAAAAGCCATTGATAAAGAATGGTCGCTGTTGCAGTATCCTGCTCAATCAGGAAATCTCGAATTAGCGAAGTTATTAGTGGAACACGGAGCAGAATTTCACTCTGATAACGAGTCAAATCCAATAGTTGTTGCTGCAGCGTGTGGGCATCGAGCTTTTGTTGAATTTTTTGTGTCAAAATGGCCAACCTGTGTTACATTTCAAGGAAAATGTCAGCCGCAGTCTACAGGAAATTATCTCAAATTAGTTGAAGAAGAAGTAGATGAGGATGATGAAATAGATGTGATTAAGCATAGTAAAATCTCTGCATTACACGCCGCCATTTTAGAAGATCATCCTGATCTTATACCATTATTGATTAAAAGTGGTGTTCCTGTTGATATTATGTGTGTAAATTTGACGCCTATACAATTGGCCGTGATTTTAAATAGACGTTCTTCTGTTTCAGCTTTACTGATTCATCAACCCAATTTATTTGTTCTCAAAGAAGCATCAAGCACGTTGCTTCACTTATTGGTGGAGTATTCGGATGTTGAAACGATTAAGCAATTTGATAATAACGTTTTACTGAAATGGTTAGAAATAGCTGATGCATCCGGGGATAAACCACTGCATTTCGCTGTAAAAGAAAATAAAGAAGAAATAATAAGATTTTTAGTCGGGGTACGTGCAAATGTAAATACCCCTGGCCACAAAAATAAAACAGCTTTGCATCATGCGGTTCTATTAGGCAGGGAAAATCTTGTTACATTACTTCTTGAAAACGGTGCAGACGTAAGACTATTAGATTCAGATGGCCGCTGTGCATTGCATTACGCAAATACCCGATCTATCGCTCATGCATTGTTGAATCATTCTGATGAAAATCAATGTGTCAATCTACAAGATACTCAAGGTAATACCCCGCTTCATCTATCACGGTCTTTGGAGGTATCGAGTCTATTGCTTGAGCACGGTGCTGATTCTTCAATTGAAAACAAAAAGGGCGAAAATTGTTTATTTACATTAATCTCCGATTCTAATAGATCAAAAGATAGGTTGAAACTTGCTGAAGAAATTAATGCTCAGACTGAAGAAAGCTTGGTTGATTCTTTTGATAATTCAGGTCGAGCGCTTATTCATGTTGTTTGTAGAAATAATGATTTAGAAGCGCTTGAGTGGTTAGGCGATAAAGATGCAGATGTGGATTTGCAAACCCGAGATGAAGAGGGTGAAACTCCTTTAACAATAGCAGCGGCCGGTGGTTTTGATAAATTAATAGAGTGTTTGATACGATTAGGCGCTGGTGTAGATATACCACGTAAAAAACACTTGCTGACTCCATTAACACAATCTATATGGTGTGGTAATTATCCCAATACAGTACGCTTATTGCTAAGTCATGGCGCAGATCCTGGTATTGATAAGGAGCAGGCCGCATTATTTTATACAATTTTCTTTTCAAAAGTGGATTTATTTAGAGTGTTTCAAGATTCAAATATAGATCTGTTTACGACAACTCCATCAGGCAAAACGATCTTGCATCACATAGCTGCGTGTGACTCTACCGGGATTTTCAATTGCCTGACTTCTGAACAGATTTCTAGGTTATATCTATCGGATAATGGAGGCAATACTCCGCTTCACGTTGCCTTAGAGGGCAATAAAGAGAAGATATGCGGGTTATTACTTTCCTTAGGTATTCGAAATGCACAAACAAATAAAAAAGGAGAAACGATACTACATGCAGCCATTAAGGGAAAAGTATCTACATCGTTGATCGATACAGTAATTAAGTCTGGTGTGGTTGTTAATGCTCAGGATATCAAGGGTAATACAGCGTTAATGCAGTGCGCTATCAATCAAGATTTTGTACGATTACGACAATTAATCGAAGCGGGTTGTTCAGTCGAGACTACGAATAGATTGGGAGAGAGTGCTTTAGTATTGCTCTGTGAGCACGTAAACGAGAACACTAAGGATGATTCTGATCTCTATTCCGCTATTGCTTTTATATTGAAAACAGGAAAAAGTTCCGTTGTGGACCATAAGAAATGTTTGCGGATGGTTGTTGCAAAAAACAGTATCGTTGTCACACAGTTGTTTGAAAAAGCAGGGTTGAAAATATCAGAAATAGATTCAGAATTGTCATTAATTGCAGCTAAGAGCTCACCAGAGCAAATAGTAAATTGTAGTATGTTAGCCTATTTAATACAGCAAGGAGCAAATGTTAAGCATGCCGATTTCCCATTAGCTGCTGCTATTGGTTCATATTTGCGAGAAAATTCCAGTTTTTATATAATTTGTATGTTGATAGAAAATGATGCTGATGTTAATCAGAGTTTAAATGAAGGCGGTAAAACAAGGTCGTTACTGAATGCCCTGTGTAATATTGGAGAAAATGATAACAAAATCGCAGAGGAACGAGTTTATATCTTGGTTAAATTTTTGCTTGATAAGGGTGCTGATGTCAATTTTCTCGACGAATCTGCGAATTCTTCGTTGCATTTAGCTGCAATGTGCAACTTTACTAAAATTGTAGAGTTGTTAGTAGATCGAGGTGCTAATCCACGACTAGAAAATAATAAAGGGTATACTCCGATGAAGGCCGCCCGAAAAGCAGGGCATGACCCTAATTATATTCATACCTATATTTATGAGCGAGAGCAAAAACAAAAAAAAGAATTTGCCGAATTGCAAGCTGAAGTTTCTAATTTAAGGAAACAAAATGAAGTACTTAAGAGTAGCTTCGCTGTTTATCGTCGTACCACTGAAAGAGAATTCGAAAAAATAGCCGAGCATACTAAACAATATAATCCACGATTTAGACATAATATCCCTTCTGTAACAGCTATGGATGAGGAAGTTACTTCGCAACAATTGGAGTATAAATAGAGCGCTGCTATAGACTTAAGATTAGGAGGTTAGATTATGCAGAAATCATGGGATGACCGACTCAAGGATGCAAGACGAGATAGAGAAGAAGTGGAAGATACCACGAAGGGGTGTTATGTAGAGTTTTTGATGCGAAAATTTTTTATTTCAGAAGAAGTTATTCCTGAGCGGTGTAAAATATATTTTAAAGGCAAAGTTAAATCCTACAATTTTAAAGATGTTGATTTAAATGATCTAGTCGTGAAAGAAGTGTTTCGAAGGCGGGTTAATTACAAGGCTGTATCTGCATCCAAAATAGATATGGGAAATATTGTCTTTCGTATCGAGGCATTGTGGTTAATTTTGGGGCATGATCATTCTGCCTATAGAGGATTGTCTCATAGTATATATAGTCATGCATTGCTTGCGGCGGTTGCTTCATTGTTTACGGCATTGAGTGAACATAAAGCTTTTTCCGACATTTTGACTGAGCATTTTCAAAAAGCTTTTAGGAAAAAGGCTTTCCATTTTCATTTTTCATTTCGTAAACGATTCAGGAATGCTGTTGATTTAGAAACATTAAAAATTTTAGCGACACATATTTACGAGCATTGTCGTTTGGAGTTAGCCGATTTTTGTGCGTGTGAACCTTTATCTTCCGCTGTTTCTGAAGATCAACTATACACAGTAGAGTTTAAAAGCTTATTAATAAGATGTCTTGATGCTCATGCTGTGTATTACGAGGCTAATCAAACTTTATTGGATAATTTGCCTAAAGATTCAGAGCAACTTAAGCAAATTATTGCGTTAGTTAATGAAGACGCACAGATTTTTTGTTCCCCAAAAGAGGGTGTTAAAACACAACAAGCCATCGTTGGGAATGCGGTAGGATTATTGGTCGCCAATATGAGTGCGAGTGTTATGTCTTTGCGTAAAGGGCGTACATATTCGGAACAAAAGTTAACCGAAAGGCAAATTGCTGAAATTCAAGAAGAGTTTGGATGTTATGTTCAGAAAGGTTGCGCTTTTCGGCATAACGAACTGTCATTTATGAGTATTATTGTGTATTTTAATATATCTATGGGGCGATCTTCGATTCCAAAGAATGTTCCAAAAGCAATTGAACCATCAAAAAATAAATCTTCACAATCAAGAGTTAAGAAGCGGCCAATAAAATATGATCGTAAAACAGTGCAATATCGCCAAAATTTATGGGGAATAATGGATGACGGTTTGTTGGCGGGTTTAAGTCAAAATTTATCTTGCCATATTTTAGATCCCTCTGGTGGTAAAATAAAAACAGATGTTATGTTGAATTCTGCAACGCCACAATTTTCGTATTTCCAGCACGCGACTGGAAATATTCCCACACTAGTTTTAAAAACTCGTTACATGGTGATTGTGGTTTTTCAATATTTGCATTTAATTGACTTGGATCCTTCTCGATGTGAGCCAGAAAAAATTATGCGTTTACCTGAAGGCGGTGGTATGGCGATTGTAGAGCTTGATGAAAATTGCTTTGCAGTGGGTTCAGGCAGTGGTCAAGTCACCATTCATGATAGTGAATCAGCTCAAATTCTGAAAGTATTTCCGGTTGATAATAAATTGCATCAAGGTGCTAGGGCGATTAGTCAGATGGTTAAGCTATCAAACAATCGATTAGCCTGTGGTTATAATGGCGGTCAAGTATATATTTGGGATATAAAAACCAGTCAACTCGAGGCGGTTTTACATCCTTCAGATGAAATGGCAGTCCTTATTTACGATAGAAAAAGCGGTCGGCGCGAAGAAATTACATATCCTTCACTTGAAAAGGCTGTCTTTCCTGCTTATGCAGCCGATACTGTAGTCATGTTACGTCCTCCTAAACAAACACCAGGTGTGTGGAGAGGCGGTAGGCCACAAGGCACCGCTTCATCATTACTGGTGAGCAAGGATGGAAATCTTTTTGTTGGATATGGTGATAAATCCATTGCACTTTGGGATATTAAAACCTTTCAAGTAATTAAAACGTATGTTGGTCATGACGAATGGCCTCATGCTCTGATGACATTACCTAACGGACAGTTAGTGAGTACTGGATCCGATAAAACAGTGCGAGTATGGAATAGGGACGGCTGTACAAAAAAGCTAACACTTACCCACTCAGGATTTTTTGCAAAAATAGTGGGTAACAAAGTTATTGTGGCTGATCATCACACATCAACAGAGTTAGATCTTCAGGAGTTAACAGACTCTTCACAAGAGCTTAGATGATTTACAATTCATGTGAGGATTTACTATGACAACGAGTCAACAAACTGTGGATTATATTCTTGAGCAAATTGCCGATGCTGGAAAAGTCGCAGCTAAAAAAATGTTTGGAGGATATTGTGTTTATTGCGATGGAAAAGTTGTAGCTTTAGTTTGTGATGACGAGCTCTACGTAAAAATAACGTCAGCGGGTAATAAATATCTCGGAAAATGTCCTGAGAAACCTCCTTACCTAGGAGCAAAACCATATTTTTTTATTTCAGGTGATCAATGGGAAGATGGGGAGTGGTTGTCTCAGCTAATTAAGATTACCGCCGGCGAACTTCCGTTGCCTAAGAAAAAATAGATTCCGTCTATTACAAATTATGACTCAGAACAAATCTGGCTAAATCCCAGGCCTTTTTTGCGAATTCCTTCGATGATGCGCGGAAGGGCGGCGACAGTTTGTTCACGTTTGTTAAAGCCATCGTGTAGTAAAATAACCTGTTTTGAGTAACTGTTTTTGAGAACCCAGTCGACAATTTTGTCTACACCGGGACGGTCGTAGTCGAAGGAATTGAATCCCATTGAAGTCGGTGTCATGTCGTGTTCGCGAATAACATCACGTACATGGCTGTTGGAAGCTCCGTAAGGATAGCGTAGGCATAATGGATATTTGCCAATAATGTTATGGATAATAATTTTCGGTGTTTCAACTTCATTGGCGAGTTGCGCGTTATTTATTTTAGTAAGATTGGGATGAGTCAGAGAGTGAGAGTTAATGGCATGTCCGGCCGCTAGTATTTCTTTAACAACGTCAGGGTGAGCTTTGGCATTCATTCCGACCATAAAAAAAGTGGCTTTGACGTCGTATTTTTTAAGAATCTCCAAAATTTGTCGAGTGTAAACTGGGTGTGGGCCATCATCAAAAGTGAGGGCTACTGTGCCTTTGAGAGCAGTATTGCGAACATTTCTGTGGTCAGCTTGCGCCTGAAAGGTAAATAAGCAAAGAACTAATAAGCATAAAACTCGATTAAACATTTTAAATCCTTTAAAAAGTTACATACTGAACGGCAATCAACACAAGCTGAGTCTATAGAAAACATAGCTCTTTAGCCCAGTTTGTCAAGTTGGTGATTCTCAAATTAGGAGTGCACTCCTGATATTTAGCTCTTGAATACAATATTCAGGCTAAGACTTGCTACAAGGGCCTATTCAGGTGAGAATAGCTGCTTTAGAACAGCCCCAGGAGCCCAGTAATGACGAGCCGTCACGTGTTAGCCAATGCCATCCGCGCCTTAAGTATGGACGCGGTACAAAAAGCCAATTCAGGGCATCCGGGCATGCCGATGGGAATGGCGGAGATTGCTGAAGTGCTTTGGAATGATTTTTTGCAGCATAATCCCAATAATCCGCAGTGGTTTAATCGTGATCGTTTTGTGCTTTCAAACGGGCATGGCGCGATGCTGCAATATTCATTGCTTCATTTAACAGGTTATCCGCTTTCTATCGATGATATTAAGAATTTTCGCCAATGGCATTCAAAAACACCGGGGCATCCTGAATTTGGTGACACACCGGGTGTTGAAACAACAACCGGTCCTTTAGGGCAGGGTTTGGCTAATGGTGTAGGTATGGCGATAGCAGAAAAAACATTAGTGGCACAATTTAATCGACCTGGTCATACTATTGTTGACCACATGACCTATGTTTTTGCTGGTGATGGTTGTTTGATGGAAGGTGTTTCTCACGAAGCGTGTTCGTTAGCGGGAACCTTCGGTCTTGGAAAATTAATTGTCTTTTATGATGACAACGGAATTTCGATTGATGGAAAAGTAGGTGGTTGGTTCACAGATAATACACCTCAACGTTTTGAAGCGTATAATTGGCATGTGATTCCAAAAGTCGACGGACATGATAGTGATGCTATCAAAGCTGCTATTTTACAAGCCAAAGCAGTGACGGATAAACCGACATTAATTTGTTGTCAAACCGTGATTGGGCATGGTGCGCCCAATTTAGCAGGAAGCCACAAGGTTCATGGTTCTCCACTGGGTGAAGATGAAATCACCGCAGTGCGAGAAAATATTGGTTGGCATTATCCGCCCTTTGAGATTCCTGACGAAATATATGCGGCGTGGGATTCGCGAAAAAAAGGACAAGCGCTCGAGCAAACATGGAATGAAAAATTCAAATCGTATCAAAAAGAATTTCCTGAATTAGCCGATGAATTTCTGCGACGCATCAATAAGAAATTGCCAAAAAATTGGCCAGAAATAGCAATTCAATTTCGAGATGAATGTCAAAAATCCTCAGGCAATATTGCAACTCGCACGGCATCTAAAAATTGTTTAGATGCATTTGCGCCGCATTTTCCCGAATTATTAGGGGGTTCTGCAGATTTAACCGGATCAAATTTAACGTGGTGGTCAGGATCAGAGGATCTTCGAAAAACGGAAAGTCGCGGAAATTATTTACATTACGGTGTGCGCGAATTTGGAATGGCTGCCATTATGAATGGTTTGGCGCAACATGGTGGATTTATTCCTTACGGCGGAACATTTTTAGTGTTTATTGATTACGCAAGAAATGCCGCACGATTATCGGCCTTGATGAAATCGCACGTAATTTATGTGTTAAGTCATGATTCGATTGGGTTGGGAGAAGATGGCCCAACACATCAACCTATCGAACATGCGAGTATGTTGAGAATGACACCGGGAATGTCTGTGTGGCGTCCGTGTGACGCAGTTGAAACTGCAGTAGCTTGGCAAGATGCACTTGAGCATCAAGGCCCTACCAGTTTATTACTGAGTCGACAAAATCTTCCATTACAACCACGAAATGCAGAAACGCTCGATAATATTCGCCGTGGTGGTTACATTTTGAGAGATTGCGATGGAGCGCCTGATGCCATTATTATTGCGACAGGATCTGAAGTCAGCATTGCTATGAGTGCAGCAGAAGAATTAAAAAATACGTACAAAGTGCGCGTTGTATCGATGCCTTCAATAAATGTTTTTCAAGCGCAGGATTCTGCGTACCGTGAAATGATTTTACCGCGCGCAGTTACTGCTCGAGTAGCAATTGAGGCAGGTTCAACAGCATTATGGTATGAATTTGTTGGCAGTTACGGAAAAGTCATTGGCATCGATCGATTTGGTGCATCTGCGCCGTATCAAGAAGTGTATGAAAAATTAGGTTTAACGAAATCTGCTGTTACCAATGCAGTGAAAGAATGTTTATCAGAAAGTAGTTCCCGTTTAAATGGGAAACCACTTCCCGTTTATTTATGAGCAAAAAAGGAGAGTGATATGGCAATTAAGGTAGCGATTAATGGCTTTGGCCGAATTGGACGAAATATTTTACGTGCGGTTTACGAATATAATCGTGATGATATTCAGATCGTGGCTATCAATGATTTGTCTGATATCAAAATATTAGCGCATCTTCTAAAATATGATAGCACGCACGGTAAGTTTTCAGGTGATGTCGGCTACAATGGAAATTTCTTGGAAATCAACGGACATAAAATTGCAGTATCGGCCGAACGGGATCCGAGCAAATTACCTTGGGGAAAATTAGGTGTTGATGTAGTGCACGAATGTACGGGAATTTATACAAGCAAAGAAAAAGCACAGGGTCATATTGTAGCTGGTGCCAAGACAGTCATTATTTCTGCACCAGCGGGTGCCGATGTTGATGCAACCATTGTATATGGTGTGAATCACAACACGCTTACAGCAAAAGATACGATTATTTCAAACGCTTCGTGCACAACAAACTGTTTGGTGCCTTTAGTGAAACCATTGCATGAAAAAATTGGTGTTGTTAACGGTTTGATGACGACCATTCATGCTTATACAAATGATCAAAATATTCTTGATGCACCACACAGTGATTTGCATCGTGCGCGTGCTGCTGCGCTATCGATGATCCCAACAAAAACAGGTGCAGCTGCAGCAATAGGCTTAGTGATGCCAGAATTATCAGGACGTCTTGATGGTTTTGCAATTAGAGTGCCGATTGCCAACGTGTCTATTGTCGATTTAACATTTACCTCTGCTCGTGATACATCCGTTGAAGAAGTAAATGCTATTCTAAAACACGCGTCTGAAAATGAATTGAAAAATATTCTCTCTTACAGTGAATTACCTCTTGTATCTATTGATTTTAATCACAATCCTGCATCGTCAATTTTTGATGCCGGATTAACGAGAGTGAATAACAACATCGTGAAAGTGTGCGCTTGGTATGATAACGAATGGGGTTTTGCGAATCGAATGTTAGATACCACAGTTGCTTTTATGTCTGCAAAAAATGTTGCTGAGGTTGCGCATGCTTGAAATGAATGATTTAGATCTCGCGGGTAAGCGAGTGCTTATTCGCGAAGATTTAAATGTGCCCATGCAGGATGGGAAAATCACCAGTGATGCACGTATTGTTGCTGCTTTGCCTACGATTCGTGATGCACTAAAACAAAAAGCAAAAATTCTACTCATGTCACATTTGGGAAGACCTGCTGAGGGTAAAATAGATACGAAATTTTCTTTGGCGCCTGTAGCGCAAAGATTAAGTGAATTATTGAATCAACCCGTTCGACTTATTACAGATTGGGGTGAGGCCAATAAACTTCAGGATGGGGATATAGCATTGCTAGAAAATGTGCGTTTCAATGTTGGAGAAGAAAAAAACGATAATGATTTATCAAAACGTTTAGCGGCTTTATGCGATATTTTTGTGATGGATGCTTTTGCAACTGCGCATCGCGCACAAGCTTCGACAGTCGGCGTGGCGAAATTTGCGCCTATTGCATGTGCAGGACCCTTATTAAAAGAAGAATTAACCGCTCTAAAAAAAGCTATCGCACAACCAAAGCACCCGTTGTTAGCGATTGTGGGCGGGGCAAAAGTTTCTTCAAAATTGACGGTGCTTAACGCATTAGTCGAAAAAGTAGATCAACTGATTCTGGGCGGAGGTATTGCAAACACATTTTTAGCGGCGGCTGGGTTTCCCATTGGACAATCATTACATGAACCAGAGTTAATTGCGGAAGCTGCTGCGCTGATGAAAAAAACAAATATTCCATTACCCACTGATGTTATAGTTGCAAAAGAATTTTCATCGACTGCAGAGCCAACGTTAAAAAAAATAGCAGAAGTTTCTTCAGATGACATGATATTGGATATAGGGCCAGAAACAGCTGCGGCTTATTCTGTATTAATTAATAAAGCAGCAACTATAGTGTGGAATGGGCCCGTAGGTGTGTTTGAATGGCCTGCATTTGCAAACGGAACACAACAAATTGCGACGGCGATTGCACAAAGCCAAGCTTTTTCTCTTGCTGGTGGTGGCGACACTATTTCAGCGATTGAACATTTTGGTCTGGTGAATCAAATTTCTTATATTTCCACCGGAGGTGGAGCATTTTTAGAATTTTTAGAAGGTAAAACTTTACCTGGAGTATTAGCTTTGGAGGAGCGATGTTAAGAAGGACAAAAATTGTTGCAACATTAGGGCCCGCAACCGATAACATAGAGAATCTTAAAAAAATTATCATAGCAGGGGTGGATATCGTCCGTGTTAATTTTTCTCATGGTTCTAGAGAAGAACATGAAGCGCGCATTAACATGGTACGACAGTGTGCCAAAGAACATGAACGAGTTGTTGGAATTCTAGCAGATTTGCAAGGCCCAAAAATTCGGGTGGCGCGTTTTGTTGAAGGGTCAGTGGATTTAGAAGTGGGAGAATCTTTTTGTTTAGATGCAGATTTGCCTAAAGAAGCAGGTAATAATCACGCAGTGGGCATTGACTATAAAGATTTGCCAAAAGATGTGCGTTCTGGTGATACGTTGTTACTTGATGACGGTCGTATTGTGATGCTGGTTGAATCCGTTGAGGGAAATAAAATTCATTGTGAAGTTCTCAGCGGTGGGAAATTATCTAATAATAAAGGTATTAATCGACTGGGTGGAGGATTGTCTGCCGGTGCGCTCACCGATAAAGATCGCAAAGATTTGCAGTTGGCAGCTGATTTAGATGTGGATTATGTAGCGATTTCCTTTCCTCGCAGTGCAAAAGATATGCTCGAGGCAAAAGAATTACTTGAAAAAGCGGGTGCTAACAATATTGGGACAGTCGCAAAAATAGAACGTACGGAAGCGGTGACTAATATCGATGAAATTATTTTAGCCTCTGATGCTGTGATGGTGGCTCGAGGTGATCTAGCGGTTGAAATCGGAGACGCAGAAGTTCCTGCGGTACAAAAACATATTATTCGCAGAGCGCGATTTCATAATCGTCCTGTCATTACTGCGACGCAAATGATGGAATCTATGATAGAAAGTTCTGTGCCTACACGTGCGGAAGTTTCAGATGTGGCTAATGCTGTGCTCGACGGTACAGATGCTGTGATGCTTTCTGCAGAAACTGCTGTGGGTAAACATCCGGAATTAGTCGTTGCTGCAGTAGCGCGCGCTTGTTTGGGCGTGGAAAAACATCCTATTGCTACCAAAGGTAGCTCAGCACCTGAGAACAATTTTACTCGCGTCGATGAAGCTATTGCTGTCGCATCAATGTATACAGCCAATCATTTGAATATTGTGGCTATCATTGCATTGACTGAATCAGGCGCTACTCCGTTGTGGATGTCGCGTATTCGAACAAATATTCCCGTTTTTGGTTTGAGTCGATTGCAAAAAACACGTGCAAAAATGAGTTTGTTTAGAGGTGTTTATCCTTTAGAGTTTGATGTGACAGTGCTGAATCGTGATGAAGTCAATCGAAGTGCGGTTGCTGAATTAGAAAAACGAGGTTTTGTTAAAAAAGGTGATTTGGTGATTATCACAAAAGGCGATCATATGGGCATTTTAGGTGGCACTAATGCGCTAAAAATTGTTCAAGTTGGAGAGGTGATTTAAATGTCGATGTGGGAACAAATTTTATTGCTTTTGGGTTCCTTTGGGCTCATTTGGTTAACGTATTATCAAGTCAAACGTATGCCTCGTGAAATATTTAGTTCAGCAGCCATTCATAAGAGTATTTATGTGCTGGGAATTATCACTTTAAGTCTGATTATTTTTATTTGGCTTTTAGTTAAATTGCTAAAAATGTAATAACGTAAGTATTTAGAGAAAGAAATTATGAGTGAATCAAAAATAATTCGTTTAGAGAAAAAATTATTACATTATACCGGTAAAGCCATTGCGGATTATAATATGATACAGCGTGGTGATAAGGTAATGGTGTGTCTGTCGGGCGGAAAAGACTCGTATACTTTATTGAAAATCTTAAATCAACTTCGTATCAATTCTCAAAATAAATTCAGTATTTTTGCTTTTACTTTGGATCAGTCGCAGCCGGGTTGGGATGATAGTGGATTGCGAGCATGGCTAAAAGAGACTGGAGTTCAATATGAGATCATGAGTCAAGATACCTATTCTATTGTGAAAGAAAAAGTAGAAGAGGGTAAAACATACTGCGGATTATGTTCTCGATTACGTCGTGGCATTATTTATCGTTATGCCAGTGAACATGGGTTTACAAAAATAGCTTTAGGGCATCATCGAGATGATATGATTGAAACTTTATTAATGTCGATATTGTATAACGGTGAAGTGCGTTCAATGCCACCGAAATTACTTTCTGATGATAAGCGGCATATTCTTATTCGACCCATGGCATATTGTCAGGAACGAGATATAGCCGCATACGCGAAACTTCTTCAATTTCCGATTATTCCGTGTAATTTGTGTGGTAGCCAAGATAATTTAAAGCGGGTTCTTGTAAAAAAATTAATTGCTGAATTAGGGCAGGAAAATCGTAACGTGCCCAGTAATATTTTACATGCATTACAAGCCATTCGCCCAAGTCAGTTGATGGATAAAAAAATGTGGAATTTTATCGATTTAGAAAAAGAGCGAGATGAAGCTGCCGCTGGCGCAACAGAGGTAAACCAGGAATCAAGCGAAGAAGTAGACATATTTTAGATAGCTAGTTAGGTTGAAGTTCTGTAAAATGCCTCCCCTAATCAGAGATATTATTATGAACAAACCGCATTATAACCAAGCGACGTTTTTGCTGAGTGCACCTTCAATGGCTGAATTGCCTTCAGATACGGGCATTGAAGTCGCATTCATAGGCCGTTCGAACGCAGGCAAATCAAGTGCCATGAATACCATTACGGGTATTAAGGGTCTGGCACGCACCAGTAAAACGCCCGGTCGAACCCAAACAATGAATCTCTTCGGTCTTGATGAGAAGCGGCGACTAGTGGACTTGCCCGGCTATGGCTATGCCAAAGTACCATTGGCTGTTAAGCAACGTTGGCAAAAAGTGTTGCATGAATATTTAGAGCGGCGAGTTTCGTTGGCAGGTTTGGTTTTAGTCATGGATATCCGACATCCTCTTAAAGAGACCGATCAGCAATATATCGAGTGGGCAACAATTGCAGAAGTGCCGGTTCATATTTTACTCACCAAATCGGATAAATTAAGTCGTGGTGCTGCGCTAGATACTTTGCAGCAAGTAAGAAATGCACTACAGCGTTATGGTGAATTAGTAAGCACTCAATTATTTTCTGCTCATGATCGAACTGGTCTTGATGAAGCAATTTTGCAGTTAGATAATTGGTTCATGCAAGAATCTCCCCTAGGATAATAATCATGTTTAATTCTGGTCGACGTACATTTGCAAAAAATGAAGTGACCAGTTGGTCGCTGCCAAACTATTGGGATTTTATTGCTTTAGTACTAATTTTGAGCGTTATTCTGCTCATTGGTTGGGCAGCAGCGGGAATGACGACCACTCATTATACTGTTGGTGAAACAATACCCATATCTTTAGATCCCAGTGCACTTCCTTATTATTCATTGCGTACAGTATTACGCATGTTAATTGGTCTGACGTGTTCTTTATTTTTTACGCTTACTATTGGCACTCTCGCAGCGAAAAGTAAACGTGCTGAGCAAATAATTATTCCTTTAATTGATATTTTACAATCAGTACCTGTTTTGGGTTTTCAAGTTATTGCTGTTGTGCCATTTTTAGCATTATTTCCGAACAGTGTATTAGGGCCTGAATGTGCAGCAATTTTCGCAATTTTTACAGCTCAAGTTTGGAATATGACTTTAAGTTTTTATCAAAGCTGTAGAACGATTTCTCCTGAATTAATTGAAGCCGTCCAAATGTTTCGTTTGTCCGCTTGGCAACGATTTTGGCGAATGGATGTTCCTCATGCCATGCCGGGATTAATCTGGAACTCGATGATGTCAATGTCGGCGAGTTGGTTTTTTGTGGTTGCCTCTGAGGCAATTACTGTCGCGAACAAAAATATCACACTACCTGGAATTGGATCTTACATTGCAGCGGCCTTACCTAAAGCAGATTTACACGCTGTCGGATATGCCATCGTTGCGATGCTGATTGTGATTCTTGCTTACGATCAATTACTCTTTAGGCCGCTGAATCAATGGATGGAAAGATTTCGTGCTGAAGAATCCGATGATGCTGGACGAACTCAAGCATGGATTGTTAGTTTATTTGAGCACACGCGCTTAATGCAAAAAGTGGGTATCGGTATTGGTCGCTTTTGGGATGCCTTTGTAAACTTATCTTGGTTTAGACTAAAAAAGACAAAACCTCAACAAGAACATAGCGAATTGATGAGTAAATTTCTTGTGGGTTTGTGGTATGCGTTAGTTTCTGTAATTATGATCAGTGCGATTATTTTTTTGGTGTGGTATATCTCGTCAGCAATTACATTACACGAAGTGTTCTGGGTTATATGCTTAGGCTTATTTACCGGATTACGAGTTATGGTGCTCATATTTATTAGTAGTTTAATTTGGGTTCCGGTTGGTGTATGGATAGGTTTAAGACCGCGTGTGACAAAATCGGTTCAACCTCTTATTCAGTTTTTAGCTTCATTTCCAGCGTATTTATTTTTCCCTGTTGTAGTGATGCTCATTGTGCGTTTTCACTTAAATCCAGAAATTTGGACATCACCATTAATGGTATTGGGAACGCAGTGGTATATATTGTTTAACGTTATTGCCGGAACTTTAGCATTACCTAAAGATTTACGACAGGTTGCAAGTAATTTACAAGTGCGCGGGGTGTTGTGGTGGAAACGACTCATTTTGCCTGCGATTTTCCCCTATTATATTACGGGTGCGATTACTGCTGCTGGAGGTGCATGGAATGCAAGTATTGTGGCAGAAGTGGTGACATGGGGAGATACTACAATAAGAGCGACTGGACTAGGTGCTTATATTGCAGCATATGCCACCAACTTAAATTATCCTCATCTTGCTTTAGGTATTGCCGTAATGTGTCTATTAGTGGTAATTATCAATCGCATTCTTTGGCGACCTCTGTATAATCTGGCTGAGAAGTACTATTTTATCGATTAAGTGGGGACTAGTGATGACAGATAATTTACATAATGGCGTAAAGCAAGCCCTTATCGAAGTTGTCGATATTAAAAAGTCCTTTAAAAAAAGTGATAATCAAGACTTGCTGGTGTTAGATAAATTGCATTTTACGTTGCGAGAAGGTGAGCTCATCGCGTTACTCGGAAAATCGGGTTCCGGAAAATCTACTTTATTACGTATCATGGCGGGACTAGTGAAGCCTAATTCAGGAGAGGTTCGTTTCTGTCATCAACCTGTTTATTCACCTGTTCCAGGAATGAGTATGGTTTTTCAGAGTTTTGCATTGATGCCTTGGCTAACAGTTTTGCAAAACGTTGAGCTTGGACTTGAGGCGCAGGGCATCCCAGCTCCGGAACGACGTGCCAGAGCGATCGAAGCGATCGATATTATTGGATTAGATGGTTTTGAGTCCGCTTTTCCAAAAGAGTTGTCAGGAGGTATGCGGCAGCGCGTCGGGTTTGCTCGAGCCTTAGTAGTGGATCCTACTGTTTTGCTCATGGATGAACCTTTTTCTGCGCTTGATGTTTTAACAGCGGATAACTTACGAAGTGACTTACTGAATTTGTGGAATGAGGGTAAGACAAAATTAAAAGGCATAGTTCTAGTTACCCACAATATCGAAGAAGCAGCCGCACTCGCTGATCGAATTTTAATTTTTGGCAGTAATCCAGGTTGTATCCGTTCTGAGCTAACAGTTGATTTAGATCACCCACGAAATGAAAGTGAACCAGCATTCAGAAAATTAGTGGACGATATTTATACGCTCATGACTCAACCCGAGGAAGGTGTTGTGGCTGTTCGTGGTCAGAGATTTAAAACAATTGATTTGGGATACCGATTACCCAAAGTGGAAATTTCAGAAATTACTGGATTTTTAGAAGCGGTACATACACCTGAATATAAAACAAAAGCAGACTTACCAGAAATTGCTGAAGAGTTGCACTTAAATGTTGATGATCTATTTCCCATCACAGAAATTTTGGAAATTATGCGTTTTGCAACAGTAGAAAAAGGCGATATTGCTCTAACAGAATCTGGAAAACAATTCGCAGATGCCGATATTTTACTGCGTAAAAAAATATTCGCAGAAAATTTGATGAATTATGTTCCGCTGGCCCGACATATTCGCCATGAAGTGGACAAAGATCCTGATCATCGAGTCAGCGAAGAAAGATTTTTGGCAGAGCTTGAAGATTATTTGTCGCCTGAAGCTGCAGAAGAAGTCTTAAAGATCGTAATCGATTGGGGAAGATATGCCGAAATTTTCGCTTACGATTATAATACAGGCTTGTTAAGTTTAGAAAACCCTCAATAACTTTTTAAAGAGATTGATGAGATTTGTTATGTATCCTTTATTTAAACGCATCATAGACATTGTTATTTCTCTTCTCGCAATAGTGTTCCTCGCGCCTGTTTTTGTAATATTGTACATACTTATCTCTTTCTATTTAGGCCAACCCGTCATTTTTAAACAATTAAGACCAGGTTATAAAGGGAAACCATTTGCATTGTACAAATTCAGATCGATGATAAACATGAGCAATGAGGAAGGTGGTTTAAAGTCAGATGAGCAACGAATAACTCCACTAGGAAAATGGTTGCGTAGTTGGAGTTTAGACGAATGGCCACAGCTTGTTAATGTCCTGAAGGGTGATCTTAGTTTAGTTGGTCCGCGACCGTTGTTGATGGAATATTTAGGTTTATACAACTCTGAGCAAGCACGCCGACATAATGTACGACCCGGCATCACGGGTTTGGCCCAAGTGAAGGGAAGAAATAGTTTGAGCTGGAACGAAAAATTTCATTGGGATATAGAATATGTTGATCATTGTTCATTTATTTTGGATTTGAAAATTCTATTTTGGACTATTCAATCTGTATTTAATCGACGAGGTATTCATCAAGACGGTCATGTGACAATGCCTCCTTTCAGAGGAAATAAAAATCATGAGTAAACGTCTATTTATTATTGGTGCTGGCGGACACGGAAAAGTGGTTGCAGATGCTGCGCTGTGCCAAGGAAATTGGGGAGAAATATTTTATATTGATGATCGTCATCCAAGTTTGTCTTCAGTCATGAATATAGAAGTGGTGGCTCAAACCAGTAATATCAATCAATTTTCAGATGAAGACTCAGAGGTGATAGTGGCAATCGGTGATAATCAAATTCGACAACGACTGCAAGAATATACTGTAAAGCAAGGTTTTTCTATTGCAACGGTGATACATCCGCGTGCAGTAATAGCTCATTCAGCGAAAATCGAAGCTGGGTCAGTTGTTTTTGCTGGAGCTGTCATCAATGCAGAAGCTACCGTAGGAAAAGGTGTGATTATTAATACTGGGGCGATTATCGAACATGATTGTGTTGTAGGTGATTGGACCCATATTTGTCCAAAAGTGGGCTGCGCTGGTGGGGTTCAGGTTGGTGCTCATGTGTGGATCGGTATTGGTGCTGATGTGATTCAAAATGTTAAGATTGGTGATTATGCAAAAATCGGTGCGGGTTCGGTGGTATTGAAGGCTGTTGATAATCATCAGCAGGTCGTTGGTGTTCCTGCGAAAGAAAGGGTTTAAAAATGACAGAAAAAAAATCTTATCCTACCTGGCCACATTTTGAAGAAGACGAATGTCGTGCAGTGCAAAATGTTCTAAAATCTGGAAAAGTAAATTACTGGACAGGTGATGAGTGTCGTCAGTTTGAAAATGAATTTGCACAATATCATGGCGTGAAACATGCCATCGCGCTTGCAAATGGAACGCTCGCTTTAGAACTAGCATTAAAAGTACTTAATATTGGACGTGGTGATGAAGTGATTGTGCCCGCCCGCACTTTCTTAGCAACAGCTAGCGCAGTTATTGTACAAGGTGCAACACCTATTTGTGCTGATGTAGATATAAATTCACAAGCAATTTCTGTAGAAAGTATTGGGTCATTAATTAACTCTAAGACGAAGGCGATTATAGTAGTTCATTTTGCGGGTTGGTCGTGTGATATGGATTCTATAGTGAAGCTGGCCAAAGAACATGATTTAAAATTAATTGAGGATTGTGCGCAAGCGCACGGCGCTCGTTATAAAGATAAATTAGTGGGAACATTTTCAGATATTGCTGCTTTTTCTTTTTGCCAGGACAAAATTATCACAACGGGTGGTGAGGGCGGAATGTTGATCATGAATGATTCTCAACTTTGGGAACGGGCATGGTCTTATAAAGATCACGGAAAAAATTTCCAAAAAATGAATGGGAATAAAAAATCGGTAGGATTTCAGTATGTACATGATCAATTTGGATCTAATTACCGCATGACTGAGATGCAAGCTGCGATAGGCCGTTGTCAATTAAAGAAGCTGAAACAGTGGGTAGAAAAACGAAGAGAGAATGCTTACGTATTTGCCGAAATTCTTTCAAAATCACCTCTTTTGCGCATTCCAATGCCCTCAAGTGATTATTACCATTCTTACTATAAATTCTACGTTTTTCTCCGACAGGATTTATTGCCAGCCGATTATACCCGTGATCGCATTTTGAATGAATTATCAGTGAGTGGTCTTCCTATTTATAGTGGGGGATGTCCTGAAATTTATTGTGAAAAGGCATTCATCGATAAAAAATTGGGCCCTAAAGAACGGTTAAAAAATGCAAAAATCTTAGGTGAAACCAGTCTTATGTTTGTTGTACATCCCACATTGTCATCAAATGATATTTCTACTATGGCAAATCAAGTGTTACACTTTCTTAATCAGTTTGACGTGGTAACTTTCGAAACGTAGACAGTATTACTAATTAATGAGATACTGCAAAAGTGAGATTATCACTGAAATATTAGTTAAAGAAATGGCCTGAAGGAGGAAATATGGAAGAAGCCACTGAATCAGAGCTTTCTGAAAGCAATGGAGATGATAAAGATCAATTATCGATTACAGAATACACTAAAGAATCAGAATCGCAGGATCTCATTCGACTAGATAAGATTATTTTTTTAATTCAGGAAGTTAAAAGTCTTGATTCTACCGATAAAACCCAACTCCTTCAGATTATCACATCTTTGTTTCAAATATCATGGTTATGCGCAGAGCTTCCCAGAAAATTTAAATTTAATAGTCAGAGTGAGTTTAAAAAAATAGAAGATAGAAACTGGATCATGTTAGATTTTTTGTCTATTTCATTGAAAGAGGTTTTAATTGATAGATCAATGGAGTGTCAGTGGAATTCAACAGATTATTCAGAAATACTTCAAGATTTATTATTGCTTCAAAGTAATTTAGAAAAAATAAAATCAGACAAAAACTGCGAGAATATTCATAAGGACTTACGGGGGTTAAATAGAGTTATTGGATCGCGATTAGATCGATATTGCTTTAAGTTATCAGTTAATGCTATTGACGCGATGAAGGTGATTTTAGATAAGCCAAGTGATGAAATCTATGCAGTGCTAAGGGTCTTTGCTATCATTGGGGAGTCATGCAAACTGTTTTCACCTAGTATGCGTCAATCAATAAAATCCTTAGGATTTCCTGGTGATGTGGGCATATTAAAAATCCTTGGTGATCTTCGTGATTTGATTATTCATGATAAAAATCATACCTTTCAGTTACTGCAATCGAACGTCGATTTAAGAGAAAAGCTATGTGCCATCGTACTACCATTTTTACAACTGATGTTTAATGAACTAAATAATCAGACAGTAAAAATACTTGATCAAGCTCAGGCCCAGGCGTTTATAGATGTGCTCACATCTTTCTCAGGCTATTTGCAGCCATTTTCTACAGGATCAAAAGCTTGTATTTCTGCATCTATCGACCTAGTAAGAATACCGTTACAGCTACAATTGTTAAAGTGGGCAATTCCCCAGATTGATAGATTTAATAAAAAGGAAGATTTTGTCGATTGGGTCATCGCTAATAAAATCAGTAGCCAAATTCCAGGAATAAATCTGATTGGTGATTCAGAAATACGAGATTTCTATCAGCTATCGAAGGAAAGATTAGTATCTTTTCATGTGGTTAAAAAAGTGACCCATTTTATACAGAATGCTAAACCTGATAAAAGTACACAGAAAGATAGAAAAAAACAACTGGAAGTGTTTTTTTTCAAACAACAAGTTACTAAAGAAGAAAAGGATTTGGCGCTAAAAGTCATAGATAAGTTGACTCTAGTACCTGATAGGCTGAGGGTTATTCTCAAAAATTTTGTTAAAGGCAAATACATCGTTCAAAAACTCGAGGATAAATACGATGAACGTAAGCAGATTATTCTAGAGAAATTAAAGTTATCAGGTTGTGGAGCTCGTGAAAATTATCGACAATATCTGGATTTTCTTAAAGGTTCAAACGAAATAAAGAGTGCTTATAAAAGAAACAATGATAGCACTTCAATCGATCATAAATTATTTTTAGATTGCTTCCCAAAGTTCGCAGAATCGTTAATTATGGATATTATAACTGATTCTTCGGATTTATCATCGAATGATTTACTGCTCCTGATGGTATTAACCGAAAATAAAGAAATTCTTGAACAAGGCCTTAATGAAGAAGAGTATCATGCGGAAGCCTTTCATTTTATGTCTAAAAACGGAGTTCTTCTTGACAAGATGGCTGATACGTATGGTGAGCTTAAAAAACTTTCTCTTCTACATGGAATTGCAATTACAGAGACAAAATCAGATCTGGCGAGACGAATGAGTGATTATGTCAATTTAGTTCCACCAATACAATTTGTTAAATCAGAGGTGAAATTTGTTATTTCGCAACTAGATAAATTGAGTTTTACAGAGCCCCAGATTTCTGCTGAAAATATCTCGACACTAGTTAGCATGCTTTCAAAAAAACACATAAAAGATAACATTATTCTTGATGAACTATCAAAAAATCTTGTTTTATGTAGCAAACAAAGTTGTCTAGAACAAATAGGTAAAGCATTTATTAAAGAAAAGGTATGCAATATCCTCGTAGATTCGATACCTTTAGAAGAGAAAGACAAAAAAGCAGGGCATTTATTTTGTGATCTCATGAATCAAGTATTTTCCCAACAAGGAATTCCTGCTCAAGATCGATTTGGAAAGGAACTTTCTGTATTAATTCAATCAGAAAATGAACGGTCCTATGATAGAATAATTGAGTCTCTGTCAAAAAAATGCAATGATTTAGCAGTAGCTTTTTCGAGCTATCTTAAAGAAGAAAATAGTTTAAAGAAGGCCAAATTGAAACTCGTTGCAGAGTATTTGGTCGTAGATATTGGAGATGAATCTGAAATTCTGGCGGGTCATACAAATTTTTTTGATACTAAATATTATGAGATTTCAAAACGAAACCTTTTTATCATAGCGCTTATACGAAAATGCATTGCTCATTATCCCTTGAGTGTTAACACAAGCTGGTTTGAATATCTCATTGAGCTATTTTCGATTGAAGTACCCGAGCGATTAAATAAGTATTTAAAGCTCACAGATTCTGACTTATGGAAGAGAATTTACCATCAATCACGAAAAGTGGATATTTCAGAATTTCGTGAAACTCCATCTATGCAACTTGAATTTCAAATGATTGTTGAACAATGCGGATATAATCCCAATGTTAAAATCGTGAATACGCCTGTCGGGGTTATGGGTGATTTAACTGTCTTAGTTGAATCGAACATCACGAACACAGCAACCCTATGGGATCTGTTTGAACTTGAATTAAAATTATGCCATTTGTTAAATGCAGAAGTGAAAGTTGAAACTGCTAAATCGTTTCGAGAAAGAGCGGAACATCGTGTGATGCTAGAAGATTTTCAAGTGTTAGAAAAAGTAAATAGCTTGGTAGAGTTAATAATGATGGATACGGTGAATTCTCTAATTCAAACTAATGATTTTTCCAGTTTGGGTAGTATCGGTAAGAGTGATATTGCATGGGTAAGTACGGTATTTCAATTACTAAGTATGTTGAGATCAGATAGAAATATCACTTTAAACGATATGCTTGTAATTATGAGCGATAAACAGTTACTCAGGGATTCAATTTATCATTTTTTTAGAGCCTCAAAAGAATCGAAAAAATGGAGCATCATAAGTCGTTGGGCTAATAATTTTGTAGACTATATGCTCGACCCATTACAATTAGGTCATAAACCTGTAGCAGTAATAATGCGCTCCGATGTTTTTCGACCAATTCGATTTGATTGTGATGATCGTAATGCTAATTATGTTGGGCAGTCACGCGAGTCATTAGAAAATGCACATGATAAATCAAGGAGATTTCCGCGTCTCAATAGCTATGATATTGTGCATAAATTAAAATCTAGTAAAATTGATGATAATATTGTTTTAGAGATAATAGAGGAAATATCCTGTTGCATATATTTATTAGCTCCAAAAATTCATTCTCTAGTGTTGAGCATTCAAAGTGTAGAATTTGTACAGACTGTAGATCGTGTACGAGATCAGTCATATCTAAATGAGTACCATGAAGCAATCAGAAATTATCGGGCTGAACGATTAAGGTCTAGAAATGATATTTGTACTATACTAAGAGAGCGAGCAACTCATATGGCTGTAGAAATAAAACGTATAATAATGATTACTGAAGAAGAAATTGGAGGAGACTATGAGTGGGAGCTAATCAAGAACACACTTTTGCTATATTTACGAAATAATGAATATCTTGACGCTTATTTTAAGCAACATGAATATAAGCTGACAGAGCGGTATCAATCTATGGACGAAGATCAACGAAGAGTTTATGGGGTTGTAATTAGTAAACCTGAACTTTTTAATGTGAATGACTTAGAAAAGCAGTTGCATGTGACATCAAAATTTTCTTTTCGAATGATCGCCAGATGCTTCCCTAGAGATTTTGATTTTGCTTCTGAAGTAGTGCATGGATTAGAAAGTGAAATGAGTGAAATTCGTACAAAAATTCGCAAATATAGAGAGCTTTATGCGCATTTTTGTAGACTTAGAGCGATATTTATCAATTGTTGCTCGGTGACATCTTTAGAAGAACTATTTTCCGTAGAAGATAAAGGTGATCTGATAATTGATGCTTTAGAGAAATATCTTCGTGAAAAATACTGTGATGCATCAGAATTGCCATTGAGAATGATTGATGAAAAAGAAATATTTTTTGGAGAACTTTATGATGTCATAGAAGAGGAAGCCTCAAATAGAGCCAAGGAATTAATTGATAACACTCTGCGATTACTAAGAACATCTAACATAGATTTTGTGATAAAAATATTTCAAGAAGATTTTAGTGTATTTCCTCTTCTTCGAATCATGCCAAAATCAGTAAATTATTGTACAATTTTAGAAGCACCTAAATTAAATTGTAAAATATTGGCATTATCAGCTGATTTTGATGAAGAAATCAGTCAATTACATGTCATGATAGCTAGACAACGAATCCCTATAAGAGATCTTCAGGCACAACAAAAAGTTGAACTACTCGAATTTCTAGAAGAGAATTATAATTGCAGTCATGAATATATAGTTAGAGGACATTCCACAATGACTCATTTAGAAAGAAAAACTTCATCTATAATAGATTTACTGAAACGATTTGATTGGCCTGATGAGAGGATCAAAGAGTACCAAAGACATCCTGTATATCAAGAACATGAACAACTAATTAGAGAATATTATGAATATCGAAGAATTTATTATATTGTTCAGTCATTTCAGGAGCGAGCAGTATTTTATTCAAATAAAATAAGGCTTTTATCTGAATGGATTAACAACCAGAAGCAGTTATTAAGTAATGCTTCTATTAATACAAAATTATTCCGCTTAAATGAACGACTTGAAGGATATTTTGATGGGTATCGAATAAATAGGGGCCAAACAAATCTTTATATATTACAATTATTAGAAACCGATTACATTAAAAGGAGAATACTCAAGTTTGTTCAAACACCTGCTATTATCCAGCCAATCGTTGCTGTGTTGTTGAGCTGTATCAGCGATCGAAATTCATTAATGGAGAGCAAGCTTAGAGAGTTATTATTATCAGTACACATTCAAGTCTGTCGCGAATTACGGCAAGAAACAAATTTTTCTGCCGAAGAAGAGCAAAAATTTGAATCATGGCTGGAAAGCTGGCAAAATTCGGTCGAATCACTCCATAGCCCAAGTACCGAAGGATATAATCGACATGGACTACTTGGCTACATTCAAAGATCTTCATCAAGCGATGACGATACAAAATCCGATCAATTGGTATATCATTAGAGAAAGCGCGTGGCCGCAGGCCCGGCGGGAAAGATGAAGATTCGAATACTCAGTAACAATTCAATTTCAAAATTTTCTGACAACAAAAATGTCCAACCAATTTCCGCTTCTTTAGTAATTATATTTATAAATCTCGTCCAGTGTAAATCTAGTTCCGTGATGGTTGTCAGCTTTATAAGATCAGGTAGTAGTGTTTTAATGTCATCATCAGTGAGATTTAAGAATGTCATATCAAATTTATTCAGTTCATATTAGGGGGGACAGACACGAAAGTAGGCGAACGATTGCCATGGGTGACTTAGTTCAGCTTGGATCTGAAATTCTACTGGTTTGCAATAGATAACTACATATTGCCACCATTCTATACGAAATCCATATACGTCTTTCGGGACGATAAATATGGTGGTGCATCATAATAGGTTGTAGAATAGAATCATAATCGATCAACCAAAACTTGCAATGGTAGGTGACATGCCTGCTTTTGCATCTTTTCCTGAACAGAGGAGATTCTTCGTGAAATACACGTGTTTATCCATCGCGGGATTTGACGGATCGGGTGGAGCAGGTTTGCAAGCCGATCTTAAAACGTTTTCAGCATTTGGCTGTTATGGTATGACAGTATTAACGGCTTTGCCCATTCAAAATACTCAGGGCGTTAGAAAGTGTTACGATATCCCTTTGCAAAGTATTCAAGATCAATTAGAAGCAATATTTGATGATATTATTCCCGATAGTATTAAAATCGGCATGTTGTTTTCAAAAGATATAATTGAATTAGTTGCAAATTTTCTTGCAATAAATGCCAAAAATATTCCCATCGTTCTCGATCCTGTAATGGTTGCTAAAGATGGTTCGGCGCTGTTATTGCCTGATGCTGTTGATGCGCTGAAATCACAATTGATTCCCTTGGTGACTTTGATTACGCCTAATTTACCAGAGGCTTATGCTCTTACTGAACGAACTGAAGATTTTGAAGAATTGGCTGAAAAAATATTAGCATTGGGATCTACAGCCGTTTTGTTAAAGGGTGGGCATTTGAAGGGTGAGCAGTCTAACGATATCCTTGTTGATACGTCGGGATTAACAATGAGTTTTGAGTCTGCGCGAATCGAATCCAAAAATACGCACGGGACTGGATGTACAATATCGGCGGCGATTAGCGCATGTCTTGCTCAAGGTCTTTCGCTTCCAGAATCTTGCAGAGTAGCAAAGAACTACGTATTTGAGGCGATTGCATCGGCTAAAGAGGATTCTGTGGGTTTTGGGCATGGTCCAGTCAATCATTTTTATCATGTTTGGCCGACCCTTAGTAGACTCTCACAAGAACAAATATTAGTGAAAAATATTAGGGTCAATGCATTAAATTATGAGATTAAGGCGTAAATTCTGCTGGTTTTGTTTTTGATTGATTTTAAACTTCCTGAATACTATACTGTTCGCACTGAATTAAGTTCCAAAATCTAGACCAGGAGGCTTTCATGAAGAGACTTTTATCAATAGTTTGTGTATTTGCATTGCTTTGTTCATCTGTGATGGCTGCTAATCACAAGACAGGGCGCGATTGTTGTAAAAAAAATCGAGATTATTGGAATCCTATTACAGTTCACAACTATGCTCCCTACTCGGTTACGTATTCGTTTAACAGTGGTGTAGATTATAACCTGGATAGAAGTGAGACAGATATTTATCATTCAGGTGCTGGTGACGCACGAGCCTATTTGGTAATTCGCGGATGTACTGAGCGAAACGCAGATGGATATTGTTTGACTGCGACTAGTCATATGTTTCCTGAATATTACAATGCGGAAAAAATAGCTACGATAAATATCAAATCTGTATTTGATGCAGAAATTATTTGCATAGATGGCACTACAACTTCTTGCATAATCAAGTAATCGAAAATTATATTATCGTGGAGCAGTTAAAAGACTATTTAAACTGTTCCACGCTTTTTTTCCTTGAAAATGAAATACTCCTCAATATAACAGCTAATCATCCATTTCAATCTTTTCTTTCAACTCAAAAATTATTGGAAGTTGAAATCATTAGTGCGCACGTTGATGACTCTATTCTTATCATCGAAGGTAAAAGCAATTTATCTGGCGAAGAATGTTTGCAGAAAGGCTATAAAACTATGCCGGTCAAGTCATTTTTAGCAGAAGTGGACGCTACAATTCAATCAAAAATTTTACGCGCATATCATTGGATTAATTGGCATAAACAATCGAAATATTGTGGTCAATGTGCTTCTCCACTTGAAGACCAAATTAATTTGTCAGAGAAAAAATGTTTAAGCTGCAAAGTTTCTGTATTTCCACGCTTTTCTCCAGCCGTCATGGTATTAATTCAGCATGGCAATAAAATTTTGTTGGCTCGTTCCCCACATTTTAAATCTGGATTTTACAGTGCGATTGCAGGATTTATTGAGATGGGAGAAACTGCTGAGGAAGCGGCTCACCGAGAAGTTAAGGAAGAATTGGGAGTGGAAATTACAGATTTGGAATATTTTGGCTCTCAAACTTGGCCTTTTCCCGATAGCTTTATGATTGCTTTCAAAGCGAAGTATTTGCGTGGTGAGCTCAAGATTGATGAGAAAGAAATCGAAGATGCACAGTGGTTTGACGCGCAGAATATGCCCGGGCTACCACCCAGCGCAAGTATTTCCAGGCAACTGATTGAACATACCATTAAGGATTGCCTACAGGGGAATTGAGGGTTACAATTCATCATTTGATGGAATCCTGGTTTATGTTGAGGGAATGATATGAAAGGATTTGTTCTGATAAGTTTGCTAGCATTAGCAGTATCTTCTACGGGTGCTATTGCAAGTGTTAATGATCGTAATTCAAGTGCCAGTTTTTCATACTGGAATCCTGTTACAGTTTATAATGATGCGCCTTACGATATTCAATATTCTTTCTCTAGTCGCAGTGGTGGAAATTATTATTTCATTCCAAAAGGCAAAAGCGATATCTATCATACGGGACTAGCTGATAGTTATGCTGAGATTGTTGTCGTTGCCTGTACTGAAAAATCAAAAGAAGGCACTTGTTTGAATGTTGTGACGCACGTTTCTCCCGTATTCTACAATGTTAATGTGATTAAAGATGTTCATGTTTTATCGGTAGCGAGTTTAAAAGTCACTTGCTTAGATGGTGGGTTGGTGTCTTGTATAATTAAGTAGACGCGACTCAATATCATTTTAATTTTCGTTGACAATTCGCTCAATTCTTCGATCGGGTACTAACCACATCAATGCGAGAAGTATATAAATACTGATCGATATCCAAGGTTTATAAAATGCTGCTGGAATAGCAATTGCGTAGAGTGTAGGAGATATTTTTCCTTTTAAATCTGAACCGATGGCTTTTGCAAGTAGCGAATCACGACCTTGGCTAGAGATGATGCAGTATTGTAAAATGAAATAGGCAATCGCTGCCATCAAGAGTACGAAACCATAAAGCGCCAAGGGCGCAGGTTCAAAATGATTTTCACCCATCCAGCCAGTTACGAAGGGAAATAATGATAACCAAAAAAGCAAATGGAGATTTGCCCACAATATTGTGCCATTGACATGTGTTGTGACGTGCAACATGTGGTGGTGATTATTCCAATAGATTCCCAAATAAACGAAGCTCAATACGTAGGTTAAAAATATCGGTAAAACGGGGTGAAGAGCAGACATATCAGCACTGTGGGGGACTTTCATTTCTAACACCATAATAGTTATTATGATAGCTAGAACGCCATCACTGAAAGCTTCTAATCGATTTCTGCCCATATCGTTTTCTCGTGCTGTAAGTAATGGTGAATATAGTATAATCCAGTGATTTTTGCGAATGATTTTAATGGAATAATAGATTGCGAAGAAATAGCCTTGTTTAAACTTTATCTTATTTTATTCCGCAATTACGTAGTAGTACGAGTCTTTATGCTCAAAATTGTCTGGTATTCTTTTTTCTTGTTTAACAACTTTTAAGGAGACAATAATGCCTTTATCATGGCTATTTTGGGTTCTTGCTGCTTTCAGTGCTACTCAGGCGGCTGTAGCACAGCCTGCTTCAGTATCTAAAGAGAATACAGCAAAATCAACACAATCGAGTAGTGAATATCCCATCGATATTAATCATTCCGATGTAAAACATTTGATGAACATCAAAGGAATTGGTGAAAAGCGTGCAAAAGCGATAATTCAGTATCGCAAAGCGCATGGTGATTTCAAATCAGTCGGTGATTTGGCACAGGTCAAGGGGATCACAAAAAAACGTCTCCAGACATTGATATCTAAAAACCAGGGTAAAATAACTGTTCATTGATTTGGCGTGAATGTGGTAAGATGCGGCTCACTCGTAAAGTGGAGATCTAAGATGTTTGAACGATTGGTTGAAATTGATATCACTGATTGGAATGGCCAATTTTCTGACGAAATCGTTACGCAAGCAATAGAAGCATTAGAAAATGGTCAGGTTGTCTACTGCCCCAATTTATCTTTTGTTTTAGAGGAAAAAGAAAAGCAATATTTATCAACTGATATTGCTGACGCAAAAACTAAAAATATTCGATATGATATTCACAATGACGAGTTAGGGGGAACGACACTTTCACGGGCTGAACGTGCGGACTTGCAACAGCTCGTACGTCGATTTGCAAACAAAAGCCGAGACCTTGTTGAGCATCTTTTTCCGCATTATCAGGGAAAATTAACTCAAGCTCGAACTAGTTTTAGACCTATAGAAGCACAAGGTCGTCCTTCATCTTACCGCAAAGATGATACCCGTTTGCACGTTGATGCGTTTCCTGCAACTCCTACGGGAGGTAAAAGAATTTTACGAGTATTCACAAACGTTAATCCAAACGGTATGCCAAGACACTGGCGAGTGGGTGAATCTTTTTCACAAGTGGTAGAAAAATTTGCGCCAAAACTTCCCAGGCCAAATAAATTAGTGGTGAAATTAATGCAAATTACAAAAATTACACGAGGTGAGCGTACGCCATACGATCATTATATGCACAAGCTTCATAACGCAATGAAAGCGGATTTAGAGTACCAAAAATATGCCAGTCAAGAAGATGTGTACTTTCCACCGGGGTCTACTTGGTTGGTTTTTTCTGATCAAGTATCTCATGCGGCAATGTCAGGACAATTTATGTTTGAACAAACATTTTATCTGCCCGTGAATTATATGGCGGATGAAAATAAATCGCCATTAAGAATTTTAGAGCGAGCTGTTCGTAGGTCTCTTTTGTGATGAAGTAGAGTATTTTCCAGATGCTATATAAGCGCTGCAATAAATATAATGAATATACCAAGCGGTGCAATATAGCGAATTAAAACACGCCAAACTGCGAACCATTTTTTCGGGAGTTGTAATTCTTCATGAGTAATTTTTTTGCTCATCACCCAGCCAGCAAATAAAGCAAATAAAATTCCGCCGGTAGGTTGTAAAATATTGGTGGATAAGTCTGTGATTGCGCCAAAAAAATTCCAGTGTAAAATTTTAATTTCAGACCAGTAATTGAAAGAAAGCACAGACCCAATACCAAGCAGCCAAGCAGTTCCGCCAACTATAAACGATGCTATCACCCTGCTTCCGGTATAACGTTCTGCCAGTAAAACAACGACGGGTTCTGCCATAGAAATCGATGAAGTCCACGCAGCAAAAATGAATAGTGCAAAAAACAGACCCCCTAATATTTGCCCGCCCGCCATATTTGCAAAAGCAATTGGAAGTGCTTCAAAAATTAGACCGGGCCCGCCGATCGCAGTCAAGCCGTGTGAAAAAACAATAGAGAAAATCGCAAGCCCTGCCAAAATGGCGACTAAAACATCTAAAAAAACGACTGTAATCACAGGGCCGTAAAAGCGAGTGTGTTTGGGTAAATAAGATCCGTATGCCAACATACAACCAGCGCCAACGGCCAAAGTGAAAAACGCATGTCCTAATGCAGAGATAATTACGCCTGGAGTGATTTTTTGAAAATCAACTGCGAATAAAAATGAACAAGCCTGTTTAAAACCGGGTGTTGTGGCGCTATAAATATCCAGCACGATTAAAATTAAGAATAAAAGTGGCATCATAATGCGTGATGCGAGTTCAATTCCTCGATGAACCCCTCGCTCAACAATCCACATAGTTAAAACCATGAAAATAGTATGCCAGAGTAATAGTTGAGATGGGGAACCTAAAAATTGTTGCCAATACTCGCCGACTTGTTGAGCATTAAATCCTTTAAAATGCCCGAGGCTGGTTTCCCAGAAATAATTAATCGCCCATCCGGCAACAACGCTATAAAAAGAAAGTACGAAAATAAGGATTGTTGCGCATAACCACCCGGTTCCTTGCCATTTAGTTGATGCCCCCGCTTCAAGGGCTAAAATTTTCATCGTATCAACGGGGTTATGTCGACCTCGTCGGCCTATCATGATTTCAGCCAGCATGATGGGAATGCCGACCAGCAGTATGGCAATTACGTAGACCAGTACAAAGGCGCTACCGCCATTGGCCCCTACCATATAGGGGAATTTCCAGATGTTGCCAACGCCGACGGCAGCACCCGTAGTAGCTAAAATAAAGCCTAATCGTGATGACCACACTCCACGAATTGGGGTTTCATCGATATGCATACGTGACACAGCCTTTATATCAAAGTCAGCGGCTTCCGCTGAACAATAAGCGATGGGGGCATATTAAGGGGGAGAAGCGCAGCTCTCCCCCTTAATTGGTGAATGTTAACTTTGTTTACATTCACCATCAATATAATGGGAAGGAGTTACCCGCTTTAGCGGGAACTCCTGTCTCAAAGATTAGATTCTTGCATATAAACTGCTAAGATTGAAGTCTTCTAAGTCTTCGTTAAGCGGAATTGAAGTATTTGTGCTATAGTAATCAACATCTGGATGAAGCACAGCAGGAATATTAGAGCATGGAATTGAGCTTATTTGATACGCTGATTATTGTATTAACGATTGCTGTTGTGGTCGTTGTGCTCTGTAAGTACCTTAAATTACCCCCTATTATCGGATACATCGGTGTGGGTATTATTTCTGGTCCTCACATTATGGCTTGGTTACCTGATACACAGCCTGTCCATTCTATTGCTGGATTTGGTATCGTCTTTTTGATGTTCACCGTTGGTTTGGAATTTTCATTGAGTCGCATGGTTTCAATGAAGCACTTGGTATTCGGTTTGGGTAGTGCACAAGTACTATTGACGGTAATGATTGTGACAATCTGTGGGTACTGGTTGACGCTTACTTGGGATCAGGCGATTACATTAGGTTGTATTGTTTCACTCTCGTCAACTGCGATGGTATCTAAACAATTAGATGATATTGAACAACTCAATTCCAGACAGGGACATCGTGCTATTTCAATTTTGTTATTTCAAGATTTAGCCGTTATCCCATTCTTTATTTTAATTTCAAGTTTTGGAAAATCTTCTGCATCATTGAGTATTCCATTATTAATGGCGCTAGGAAAAACGACATTAACGATAATCGTTATATTGAGTTTAGGACGTTGGGTTTTTCGGCCTTTATTCAAAGAGATTGTAGCGATACATTCTGAAGAATTATTCACACTCAGTGTTTTGCTGGTCACTCTGATTTCTGCCTGGATTACTCATCGGTTAGGTTTATCATTAGCGATGGGTGCTTTTATGGCGGGTATGATGTTGGGTGAAACTGAATATCGTCATCAAATTGAAGCAACAATTAGACCATTTCGTGACTTATTATTAGGTTTATTTTTTATCACAATTGGTATGTTGTTCAATATCTTTTCATTGAAAGAAATATGGCCGTGGGTATTGATGCTATTTTTGGCATTTACTGGCTTAAAAATTATTATTATTACAGTTTTGTGTCGCTTGACAAAAAGCTATTGGCGCGTTGCTGTGCGCACAGGTATTATTTTGGCTCAAGGTAGTGAGTTTGGTTTTGCCCTACTCGCATTAGGCATGAGTGAAAACTTGTTCCCACCCGCTTATGAACAAGTGATATTAGGTGCGTTGCTTTTAAGCTTAATTACCGCGCCTTTTTTGATTTCGCATAATAAAACTTTTGCAAAATGGATTATTCCTAAAAGTTGGTTTGATATCGAAGATATTAAAAAACCTTCGCCCGGAAAATTATTTACTCAAGATCTTGCAAAACATGTCATTATTTGTGGGTTTGGTCGAAACGGACAAAATATTGCAAAATTATTAGAGGATGAAGAAATCCCTTACATTGGAGTCGATCATGATCCTGAATTAGTTCATCATTGTCAGAAGGCGGGGCTTCCTGTGATTTATGGCGATTCCAGTCACTATTCAATATTAGTGGCATGCAAAATCGCAAAATCTAAAGCTATCGTAGTAACTTTTGAAGATATTCACAATATTGAAAGAATACTTCCACAAGTTCGCACGCATTTTGAAAAGTTACCCATTTTTGTCCGTACTCATGATGATGCTTCGCTCGAATATTTACAAAGTCTAGGTGCTACGGAAGTTATTCCAGCAACTTTAGAGACAAGTTTAACATTAGCATCGCACGTGCTTTTAGAGATGGGGGTTTCAGCAAAACGAGTAGTCGAATTAATGGGCAAGATTCGTAAAACGCGCTATCGTTTGTTACGAGAAATGATTTCAGAATAATATTTATTTTTTACAAGACGGGTTGTGATAGTGAGCCTGAGCAGAACTTGTCTCCCAAATTTCGACATTAGATAATGTTACGGTGTGAGGCTCTAATTTCAAAATGTTTGTCAGCTGACTAGAGATTTGTTCGAAAAGATGCTGGGATAAAACTTCCACAGTCGTATTTTGTCCGTTGGGTATAATATAATGTTTTTGCTTCTCTTTAATTGCAAACTCCAGTAAGGGTTTGTCATCACTGCTAATCAAAATAGCGTGATCCCAATGAGTCTCTAACCAAGCATTGCAGTGCTGTTTCACCAACGAAAAATCTAGCACGAAATCATTCTCATCCAGCTTATTGCAGCTGAAGGTTAGAAAAATCACATAATTGTGTCCGTGCAGAGTACGGCACTTTCCCTGATAGCTTTTGATCAGTCTATGGGCAGCAGAGATTTCCATGAGTTTAGTTTTGATTTCGTACATATTGTGGGTGCTTAATCGTAAAAGAGGCCCATAGTACCATAGAAGGTCCGAGGTTCAAAGCTGTCCAAATAGCGGTCGGAGAGCTACAATATTCAGACTAAAATTTAAGAAATGAGGTTCAGCATGCGATTGCCGAGATTTTATGTGAATGCCGAGTTGAAACAGGGGGCTGTGGTTGAGTTACCTAAAGAGACTTCGCATTATGTGCGGCAGGTGCTACGCCTGCGTGAAAGATCTCCCGTCATTTTGTTTAATGGGTCAGGCGGCGAATTTAAGGGCAAGATCAGTATTAATAATAAGCAAACAACCGTAATCCTAGAGGAATTGAATGATCTTTCAGTGGAATCCCCGTTATATATTCATCTGGGGCAAGGAATATCTCGTGGAGAGAAAATGGATTATGTCGTGCAAAAAGCAGTGGAATTAGGGGTCGCAGAAATTACACCTTTGTTTACCGAGCGTTGCGGTGTGAGGTTGGATGATGAACGTGCTGAAAAACGACTTGATCATTGGCAAAAAATTATTATTAGTGCGTGTGAGCAATCAGGTCGAAATAAAATTCCTTTAATTAATGCTCCCTGTGAAATTTCTGCTTGGATTGCCCAGTGTATGGCTCCTCACCGACTCATTTGTCATCCTGGCTTATCGTCCGATGAATCTTCACTTGAAGTGAAAAATTCTGTGGCTGTCTTGATCGGTTCTGAAGGTGGTTTCACAGAAGTTGAAATCACAGATGCAATGACTCATGGTTTTAAATCGTTAGCACTAGGTCCTCGAGTATTACGTACAGAAACGGCTACTGTAGCTGCCCTAACCAAACTTCAAATTTCTTGGGGAGATATGCGTTAATGGATGAAAATTTTTAGTTTTTTGCATTTACAATAGCAGTCTAAAATTAAGAAAAGCTTAAGAAGAAAAAAATAATCTCCTCATGGAAGTCTTTTCTATGGTGGTATTACGTGGGCGCAGTGTGAGATATCTCTCAAGGTGTTGTCAGATTATTGACTGAATCAACGGGCAGATCTCGATGGCATGATAACCAACGTATTGATTTCTAACCAGTTAATTTTCGAAAAGTCGATTTTAAGTAGTGAAGAAGAAAATTAATGCGTGATGAAGACTTGCATCTTTCGATTTAATCAGTAAATTTTGTATTGTGTTAAAGGATGAACTATCGCGGAATCATCGGATGATAAAAAACACGGAGGTCCCGCAATAAGGTAGCAAGGCTTGTTTAAGGTGATGAAGTCACCCGCTATCGACAAGGGTAAAAACGAGCAGGCAATTTTAGACAATGGATCGTTAGGTGGACTAGTTTTTTCGGGCAAGGATTGCTTGGATTGGGGGATAGAGTAATGTCTATCCCCCTTTTTTTTAGGGTTGTTGTAATTCAGCTAAAATATTATCTAATAAAGCAGAAGCACCGAGTCTAAAATGATCAGCGTTTACCCAATCTGATCCCATAATGTCAGAAGCAATTTGAACGTATGATGATGCATCACTTACTGATCGAACACCACCTGATGCTTTAAATCCCACATTGCGACCAGAGTCATGGATTGCTTGAAGCATAGATTCTGCAGCGCTCGGGGTCGCACCAATATTAATTTTTCCAGTCGATGTTTTGATAAAATTGGCACCTGCATTGATTGCTATAATACTTGCCCTGTAGATATTATCGTTAGTTAAAAGTGCGCCAGTCTCTAAAATCACTTTTAAAAGCGCTTTTTCCCCGCAGGCTTTTTTGCAAGCGCTAATAAATTCAAAAGTAAATTCATCGTCACCTTCTAAAAAACGATGGTAAGGCATTACAATATCAATTTCGTTGGCACCCGATGAAATTGATTGTGTGATATCAGTAGTTGTAGCAACGATATCGTCACCACCGGCAGGAAAGTTACTGACCGTTGCGATTTTTATAGAGTGATCAGTGAGTGATTTTTTGACAACAGGAACAAATTGTTGATAAATGCACAGGCATGCCACGGAGCCAAAAGGCGTTATCGCTTTTTGGCATAATGCGCGAACGATTTCATCAGTATCATTTTCATTAAGCGTTGTTAGGTCAATTAATCCAATGATTGAAACGAGTGTATCGTTATCAATGTTAAGCAGTGACATGTTGATTCTCCATAAACAGTTTCATTAATCGTAGTAAATTCGCAGACGCTTTGCCTGCAACCTCGAGTACGTCGTCGTGGTTTAATTTTTCTTCGCTTAATCCACAAGCTAAATTGGTAACAGTCGATATTACCGCAACCTTTAATCCAGCATGACGTGCAACAATCACCTCAGGTATTGTTGACATGCCTACAAGGGTTGCCCCCAATAGTGTAAATGCTCGAATTTCGGCAGGTGTTTCATATGAAGGTCCTATCACACCTAAATAAACACCTTCAGATAATTGAATATTCAGTTGATTTGCTGCTGCAAGAAATTGCCGTCGTAGCTCTGGATCATACGCGTTGTCCATAGCGGGGAAACGTGGGCCAAATTGATCGTCATTCGGTCCAACTAAAGGATTTTTAAATGAAAAATTAATGTGGTCTTTAATCAACACTAAATTCCCTGGTGTAATATCAATATTTGTTGATGCAGCAGCGTTGGTTAAAATTACCGTTTCGCATCCCAGTGCTTTCATTGTTCTGATTGGTGTTCGCATCACTTCATCGTCATTTCCTTCATAATAATGAGGCCGACCTTGCAAACATATCACTGGAACTCCGAATAAATACCCAGATATCAAAGTGCCTTTATGGCCTTTGACACTGCTATGGCCAAAACCAAAAAGATCGAAAAAACTAAAATGTTCAGCATCTTGAATTTGATCAGCGAGTGATCCTAATCCAGAGCCTAATACAAGACCCACTTTTGGAGTGAAAGATTCTGGCACTTTACTTTTGATTTTATTGACGTTGTCATTAACATGGGTATTGGTATATGTAGAATGAATCATGATTCTTCTCCTAAATGTTGTTGAGAAAAAGGTTGAGGCAATAAATCGCCCAGCAACACAGTTTGGTGTGCTCCATCTGCGTTGGCCATATGAACAAGTGTGTCAGGACTCGCGAATTCGGAAAGTCTTTGTCGACAAGCGCCGCAGGGTGAACAGAAATTATTGGAGGAACAAGCGACAGCAATTTCGACAATTTGTTTATTTCCAGCGCTAATTAAGCTTGCAATCGCTGAGGCCTCTGCGCATAGGGTTAAGCTGTACGAAACATTTTCGATATTGCAGCCTGTGAAATATTCATCGTTGCTTGTGCGTAAACAGGCGCCTACTTTGAAATTCGAATACGGTGAATATGCATTAAGCATGACGGCTTTGGCCATATGAATCATATGTTCACGAGTGTTCATATTAATCTCTATGTTAAAAATTCGAGTATAACCTAGGGCATTGAAGTTAACAAATCAACGTCAGCAGTTCCCATCTAAGGAAAATCATTTGCCTTCAAGGTGCTAGAAGAGCTTCATTTCGCGATGAGGGGTTTTAGGGGAGAGAATCGTGATTCTCTCCCCTAAATAGATTAAAGGAAGCATCTCCCGGTTTTAGAATCAACTGCCCTGCAAGACATTGAGTGAGCTAAACATCCATAATCCTTAACCGGGAGATGCTAAATTAACGTCTTCTGACTGGCCCAGTCAACAGAGAACGGATATAATGATCCTTTTAACTTCAAGGAGGAGATCAAAATGAAAACGTCAAAATTAATAGCATCTGCAATAGCGGCTGCTGTTGGGTTAAGCGTATCAACAAGTCCCGCTGTGGCGGCTGATAAACCAGAAAAATGCTACGGTATTGTAAAAGCGGGTAAAAATGACTGTGGTACATCTAAGCATAGCTGCGCTGGGGTATCTAAGGCCGATAACGCGCCTGATGAATGGGTATTCACGCCTAAAGGGCTATGCGGCAAGATTGTTGGCGGCAGTACAGAACCGAAAGGATCGGCAGAAGGCAGTAAGTAAAAGCGGGAAGGGCCATTATCCTAGATTCAGTGCATTAGGGCCTCTCCTACGATCCCAACTGCCGAGTCTAGGATTATGAGCTAGAATAGAACTGTGGGAGAAATGGGAAGTTATCAGTCGTTTTTATCTTGGTAAGAACGGCTGAAACGGCCTGGTTTTAAATTAGGTGCATCACAATGTACAAAAAGATTACACAAAAATTTCTCACAAGGAATTGCAAGATCATTTGTCAGAATTGGACGAATTAAGATAGAGCGTCATTTGTTTGAGTTGCTACCAAGAGATGTATTTTATCAAATTATTTTTGATTTTAGCGCTCGTGAACTACATAAGCTTCGGAGAGTCAGTCGCCATTTTAATGAAATGATCAATTGTGAAAAATTTTGGGAAAGAAAATTAACACTATTGGCTAAAGGGTTTCGAAGTAGATATCCAGATTTAAACCCTAGAGACGCGTTATTAGTTGCAGCAGCATCGTATGGTTTGAGTCAGTTTGTAATTAAGTTTGTTCGAAAAGGCGCTAAAGTCAATGTTAAGCTGTACTATGATAGTCGCAAGACAGCTTATATTTATCCTGTACACTACGCAGCTCATTGTGGTAATCCTGCGACGGTAAAAGAATTAATTCGGCATCATGCACTATTCAAAGCTCCAAAAAAAGTTGAGGTCTTTACATCACCTTTACATTTCGCAATAGCAGAAGGCAATATAGAATGCGCCGAGGTTTTGCTTATGAAAGGAGTGAATGTCAATCAAGAAGCTGATGGACAATACAATTTCAGAATTTACACGCCCTTACAAATTGCCTCGTTGACTAATAGTGTTCGATGTTATCAATTATTGCGATCATATGGTGCAGACGTTAATTTTCGATTAAGTCGAGAATGTGACCAAGCTCTTCATACGGCGATACGACATGGCTCGCTTGCAGTGCTAAAATTATTGCTGCGCGATGGCGCAGATCCTAATGCATATACCGAAGAAGATCCGGTGTCGCCCCTAGCTTTAGCTTGTGATGCCGGAAATCCAGAAGTCCTATTGGAGTTATTACGACATGGTGCAGATCCGCGAGCTCATATGACTCTTTTCATGGATCATCCTGTACTCCATTATACCTTATGTCGTAAAAAGTTTGCTTTGGCAAAATTGTTATTAGAATTTGACAGCACGCTGGTTGATTGCGGACATTTTTATCCAAATGCAGATGATAAAGATAAGTGGGATAAATCCGCTCTACATTGTGTCGCCGATCTCGGCTGCATTGAATCTATCCGCCTATTAATACAATATCAGGCTGATCCGCATTTATTATATCAAGGTAGTACTGCGTATGATCTTGCCGTAATGAGGGGCCATATGGAGTGCGCGGATTTGCTTGCGGAATACTCAAATGAGTATGATTATAATAAAATTTGTTGTTGTATATGATAGCATCGTGAAAACTCCCAAATGTATTCCTGATAATTGAATACGATACATCTCTTGGAAGTGATTCTATCACTAAAACATTCTATTATTGACAGTCATAATTTAGTAATGGTATCAATCTCAGATCGATTTATTTATTTTTTTGAAATTATTCTCTAGATACTCATATATGAGTACGTTCATAAATTTTATTTACGTTGGTAAGCGCGCTGTCGTGCCTGAGCCTGGGCCAGGTATTGAGCACGTTGGTTAGCTTGATTACGTGCATGTTGGGCTGCTTGAGCCCGTGATAGTTGTTGAGCACGTTGCTGAGCTTGTTGATGTGCTCGTGTTCGCGCTTGTTCTTGTGCGCGTTGGTGGGCTTGCTGCTGTATGCGCTGTTGATTTTGCTGCTGAGCTCGCTGTTGATTTTGCTGCTGAGCGCGCTGTTGATTTTGCTGCTGAGCCCGTTGTTGGTTTTGCTGCTGAGCGCGTTGAGCTTGTTGCTGCGCACGTTGTAGATTTTGCTGCTGAGCGCGTTGAGCTTGTTGCTGCGCACGTTGTAGATTTTGCTGCTGAGCGCGCTGTAGATTTTGCTGCTGAGCCCGTTGTTGGTTTTGCTGCTGAGCGCGTTGAGCTTGTTGCTGCGCACGTTGTAGATTTTGC